>CAITID010000186.1 GCA_903892335.1 uncultured Actinomycetes bacterium | reverse complement strand
TTACTACCAATTTCAAATGAGGATCTTAAGTAATTCTCTGGAGCGGTATTCTCATCTAATCTTCTAACTAAATATGCAACTGCTGAAGCAAAATCATCGCCTCTGGTAACTGGTGCGTAAAGGAGAATACGAAGTGATGCTTTAGCAACAGTGAGTGCCTCTGGATTAGCCATTCCTTCCAACATCTCGATATCTAGTTGCTCAAGTACGCCACGTTTCGTTGCAACCTCTAACGCAAAGGCGATGTGGAAGAGATTATGGCTTGCCACTCCGATTCGCACCGCTGCGCTATGTGCGGGTCGAAGCGCCGCATCAATTAAGCGACTATAACTTGCATCAACATCTGATTTGGATTGATAAGGCGCCGCTACCCAGCCATGTAGTTCGGCTTCAGCTTTTTCCATAGCTAAATTTGCACCTTTTACTAAACGAATTTTAACTACGCCACCACTCTTGGCATGACGTTTAAGCGACCATTCAACTAACTCGGCAAAAACAGAGTGTGATTCCGGTAAATATGCTTGCAAGACGATACCTGCATATAAATCAGCAAACTCGGGTTGAGAAAGCACCTCTTTAAATGCATCAACAGTTAATCGAAGATCTCGAAACTCCTCCATATCCAAATTAACAAAGGTGCCAGTTGCCTTTGAGATTCGATATATCTCTTGAAGTTTCTCGGTAACTCGCTGCGCCGTACCGGTGCGATCTAAGGTAATTATTTGAGCAGCCACTGAAGATAATTTAACCGAGACGTAATCAACTTCCTCTCGATCCATCATCTCAATTACGCGTTCAAATCTTTCATTAGCCTCACTTTGTCCTAATACCGCCTCGCCCAACACATTTATATTTAAGCGAATCTGATCTCGATTTCTCTTTTTGATTTGCCTGGCAAGTTTCTTCTTCTCAGCTGGCAAAATTATGCCCTTTGAAATCAATTTCACTTGGGTGTCGACGGCAAAAAGCGCCAGCTTTGGTGCAACTTTTCCAATTAGCGAAATGCCTTTTAAGCCAATGGCATTTATAAATCCAAAGCCAGAAATTGAAGCATCTTTTGCCGCCCCTGAAAGCAATCTTGCTGCATGCTTTGCTGACTTAACTCGCATTACCTCATCAGTTAAAGTCACAGTCACCGCAATTGCTTTTTGATCCTTAAATAACCTGGTAAATCTTCTTCGGTTCGCCTTATCCTTTAATTTTAAGTTGGGAACAGACTCAAAGATTAATTGTTTTGCCTTTGAGATAGTTGACTCTGCCAACTGATCGATTGCACTATCGGTAGCAATGGGTTTAATCATTTTTCCATGATTTCTTTAAGCATGACCAAACTCTTACCCATAGCCTTTGGTACCCAATTTTGCGGCTTGCGCTTTTTGATAAACCACAATCCTCGGGCACTCCTTGCATCCCAAGACTCCGTAACTTCTGTCGTATCTTCATCAATTTTCTTCAACTCATATCGCCAAACATTGTGTAATAAATGTTGCCAGGCAATTGCGTTATCTTCTTTAAACTCAATTACTTGATTGCTAATAGCGTAGGGCAACCCTTGCTTCATCTTCATTCCAAATTTTGCACCTAGGAATAATTTAGTGGGTCCTGCAAAGGAGCCTTTCACCATGCCGGAACCATCCATCAATGAATGATTTTTGGGCTGAGCTAGAAATTGAAAAATCTCTGAAGCTGGTCGATTGATTATTAATTGTGCTTTATAGAAATACTCTTCACCGGTATCAATTATTTCTGCTCTTGCGCTCATAATTACCGCCTGCTTTTAATGC
>CAITID010000185.1 GCA_903892335.1 uncultured Actinomycetes bacterium | reverse complement strand
GGCATGGATTACTTATCTGAGGATCGAGTAGAAATTCGCTATACCTTGCCACTTGCTGAAATTGTCTTTGATTTCTTTGATAATTTGAAATCTAGAACTCGTGGTTACGCATCTTTGGATTATGAACCAACTGGTGAAGAATCTGCTGATTTAGTGAAGGTAGATATTTTGCTGCAAGGTGAGAAGGTAGATGCATTTAGTCAGATTGTGCACCGCGATAAAGCTTATGCTTACGGTGTAATGATGACCGAGAAGTTGCGTGAGTTAATTCCAAGGCAGCAGTTTGAAGTTCCAATCCAGGCAGCAATTGGCGCAAAGATTATTGCTCGCGAGAACATCAGAGCGATTCGTAAAGATGTTTTGGCTAAGTGTTATGGCGGAGATATCACCCGTAAACGTAAATTGCTCGAGAAGCAAAAAGAGGGTAAGAAGCGGATGAAGATGGTTGGGC
This sequence comes from uncultured Actinomycetes bacterium, assembly GCA_903892335.1. Taxonomy (GTDB): domain Bacteria; phylum Actinomycetota; class Actinomycetes; order Nanopelagicales; family Nanopelagicaceae; genus Nanopelagicus. The sequence continues at coordinate 2,613 of CAITID010000185.1, read as the reverse complement.
GAGTAGAGGTGCCACAAGAGGCATTTATCGCAGCGCTAACAACTGATTCAGATAAGGCAAAAGAAAAGTAATTCAGTGGAGCTATCTTTTTACGTTCATATTCCATACTGCGTAAAACGTTGTGGTTACTGTGACTTTAATACCTACACCCCAGCAGAGTTACAAATTTCTGATGGGCTTTCCCAAATCTCTAATTCCTATATTGATTTAGTTGTTGCTGAGATCCAGCAAGCCAAATTGTCAGTTGGTGAAGCAACTGTGCCAACAATTTTCTTTGGTGGCGGAACTCCCTCATTAATGGAGCCAACTGATATCGCTCACGTAATTACAGAAATTAAAAACTCATTTAAGTTAAGTGAAGATTGTGAAATTACATTAGAAACCAACCCTGATACGGTGGATAAGCAGAAGTTAGCTGCTTTTAAGAACGCTGGTATAAACCGGATATCCATTGGCATGCAATCAGCGGTGCCTCATGTTTTAAAAACATTAGATCGAACTCATAATCCACAGAATTTGTCGCAGGTTACGCAATGGGCAAGTGAGGTCGGCTTTAAAGATATTTCAGTTGATTTAATTTATGGAACCCCTGGTGAATCATTAGCGGATTGGCAATTAAGTATTGATGCTGCACTAGCCCTTCCAATTAATCACATCAGTGCCTACGCCTTGATAGTGGAGGAAGGGACAAAGCTTGCCAATGCAATCAAGCGCGGTGAGATTGATAATGTGGATGATGATTTAACTGCGGAAAAGTATTTGCTAGCCGACCAAGCCTTTACAGCGGCTGGCTTTAATTGGTATGAGTTAAGTAATTGGAGTAAATCAGGTGGGCAGAGCAATCACAATATTGCCTATTGGTTAAATAAAAACTGGTGGGGTGTTGGGCCAGGTGCTCATTCACATTTAAACGGTTTGCGCTGGTGGAATGTAAAGCACCCTAATTTGTATAAAACTAAAATTTTAGGAAATGAATCACCAAAATTGGATCAAGAGATATTAGAGCCAATGCAGATTGAAAGTGAGCGATTAATGCTTTCAATTAGATTACCAAGTGGCATTAGTAAGGATTCGCTATCAATTGAGCAAGTTAAGACCCTTGAGCCATATTTAGAAAGTGGTGCATTAGATCAACATAAATGGGGCGCTGGAAGTGTGAGTTTGAGTTTAACTGGGCGATTAATTGCAGATCGGATCGTGCGTGAAATACTTTTGTAGTAGCGTGGCCTAATGATTTACAACATTATCTCTGGTCTCTTAGCGGTAATATTTTTAATCTCTGGCCTAAGTAAAATCTCTGGCAGCAATGCCGGCCTATCTGGCACCCGAGATGTTGGAATTAATGATCTCCTGGCTAGGTTAATCGGTGTCGTTGAAGCAGTTGCCGCACTTGGACTGATTTGGGGTTTGAAAAATCCAAGTGATTCAATTGGTTGGTATGCAGCTGTGACCTTGTGGATCGCAATGGGAGTTGCCATATTTGCTCACTTTAGAGCGGAGAAGTTAAATACAGCATTCCCAGCATTTCTACTATTATTTTTAACAACAGTCTTGATGGTAATTAAATAAGTATGCAACATCGGCAATTAGCAATTTTGCGAGCGATCGTTGAAGATTATGTTGCAACAGAGGAACCAGTTGGTTCTAAGAGCCTGGCATCTAGACACGGCCTGGGTGTTTCACCTGCAACTATTCGAAATGAGATGGCGGTATTAGAAGAGGCTGGCTTAATTACACAACCACATACCAGCGCTGGTCGAATTCCAACTAATAAGGGTTATCGAGTATTTGTAGATAAGTTAGCTGCAGTAAAACCATTATCTGGGGCAGAGCGGAAAGCTATTGAAACCTTTTTAGATGGCGCATCAGATTTAGATGATGTGATCTCTCGAACCGTTCGATTACTAGCCCAAGTCACTAAGCAGGTAGCAGTTGTTCAATACCCATCTATGACTAGAGCAAAAGTAAGACATATTGAATTAGTGCTTCTCGCGCCAACTAGAGTGATGATGGTTTTAATTACCGATGCTGGTCGAGTTGAGCAGCGAATGATTGAACTTCCATTTGATACAACCGATTTAGCGCTTTCAGATTTACACAAGAAAATTAATTCACTAGTTGCCAACCAATCTTTGGCAAATGTGGCAAGCAAGATAGAAGGCCTTGCTGCTAATTTGCGAGGAAATGAACGTGCTAATGGTGTAACAATTATGGCGACCTTAATAGAGATGGCAGTTGAGCATCCAGAGGAGAGAGTTGTTTTAGCTGGTACCTCTAACTTGGCAAGGGCTAACCAAGATTTAACTCAAAGCATGCACCCAATTTTGGAGGCACTGGAGGAGCAGGTTGTTCTGCTTCGCCTCTTATCTGACTCTGATTCGTCGGTAAAAGTTTTAATTGGTGAGGAACAAAATGAGAAGTCGCTACGTTCTACCAGTTTAGTAAGTGTTGGATATGGAGATTTAGGTGCAATGGGAATTATTGGACCAACCCGCATGGATTACACCGCATCAATGAGCGCTGTTAATGCAGTGGCTAACTATGTAGGTAGATTTTTAGTGGAGAATAAATAGTGGCAGATCTTTATCAAACATTAGGCGTTGATCGCGATGC
>CAITID010000184.1 GCA_903892335.1 uncultured Actinomycetes bacterium | reverse complement strand
GACTTGATTAACCTGCGCAAAGGTCTGTGTTTCAGGATTAATCTCCTCTGCATTTAAGATCGCATTGAGTTTTTCAACAACTGAATGCGCCGATACATGACCATTACCGACTGATTCATAGAGTGTTTCAATATCTGCATAATGAAGATCGTGAGCTATTTCTAAGAGTGATTGCCCACCCAAAATCTTTTGAATTGGCATTCCTGCTTTACGTAATTGTCTAGCAATCGATTCTTGTCCTGCTTCGATTGCCTCTTCTTTGCGCTCCTTAGAAAACCATGCCTTGATTTTGGATCTAGCCCTTGAAGAGGTTACGAAATTTAACCAATCCCTACTTGGCGCTGCATTAATTCCCTTATTTGTTAAGACATCAACTACATCACCGTTAACTAGGTGTGATTCAAGGGGAACAAGTTTGCCATTAACCTTTGCGCCCACACATTTATTGCCTACTTCAGTATGTACTGCGTATGCAAAATCAACCGGTGTTGAGTTGGCAGGTAATGCAACCACGCTCCCCTTTGGCGTAAAGACAAAGATCTCTGGTGTCCTTAGGTCATAACGCAATGTCTCTAAAAAGTCACTAACATCTTCACTTTCTTGCTGCCATTCATGTAATTGCCTTAGCCACAACAATTCCGGATTTGTGCCATTTTCGAGATTCTTTTGCTTGTATTTCCAATGAGCGGCAATACCGAACTCTGCTCTGGAGTGCATATCAAAAGTTCTAATTTGAATTTCTACTGCCTTACCCGAAGGACCGATCACGGTTGTATGTAAAGACTGGTAGAGATTAAATTTTGGCATAGCAATGTAATCTTTAAAACGGCCTGGAACTGGACTCCATCTTGCGTGGATAGCACCCAGCACCGCATAACAATCTCTTACCGAATCAACTAAAATTCGAATTCCTACCAGATCATAGATCTCATTAAATTCTCGTCCGCGGACAACCATTTTTTGGTAAACACTATAGAAATGTTTTTTTCGTCCAGTTACTTGCGCAGAAATGTTCTCCAGCGCTAGATCATTTTCAATTGCTTTAACAACATCTGAAGTTAACTGATCCCTAGCTGGTGAGCGATCACTTACTAGTCGTTCAATCTCCTCAAATTTCTTGGGCTCTAAAACTGCGAAGGAGAGATCCTCTAGTTCCCACTTAATTGCATTCATACCTAATCTATGTGCGAGCGGGGCGTATATATCTAAAGTTTCACGAGCCTTGCGGCTCGCACTTTCTGGATCAACATATTGCCAGGTACGAGCATTGTGTAGGCGATCAGCCAGCTTAATTACAAGTACTCGAATATCCCTAGACATGGCAACCACCATCTTGCGCAGTGTTTCAGCTTCAGCTGTTGGTCCATAGATCAATTTATCTAATTTAGTAACACCATCTACTAAAGAGGAAACTTCATCACCAAAATCCTTTGAAATACTTTCGATACTTAAGCCAGTGTCTTCAACAGTGTCATGCAGCAAAGCTGCATTGATGGTGGCTAAATCCATTCCAAGATCTACTAATATTGCCGCCACAGCCACTGGATGAGTTATGTAATCCTCACCCGATTTACGCTTTTGTCCAAGGTGGGCTTTTGAAGCAACTGAAAATGCTAGCTCTAAGGATTTTTCGTCAAAGCCTGGATGCGAATGTTTTAGGCCGCTTACTAATGGTTCGATCAATGATGCTGTGCTCATCTGGACTATTACTTACAAATTATTAAATTTACTTGCGATTTTTACGTTTGGGTTGATTTCT
>CAITID010000183.1 GCA_903892335.1 uncultured Actinomycetes bacterium | reverse complement strand
CACTAGTAACACCAGTCATATTGGCTGTTTCTTTAAGAAGTGTTACCTGTCCCTTAGTCCATACATCAACATTCTGTGAGTCAGTAAAACGATAGTGTCCATTTTCATCTGTAGTTTCTGGATCATAGAATTTTATACCAGTACCATTATGAAATGATGATTGAGAACGAATCCACCAGCCAGTTAGAGATTGCTCTCCGGGTTCACTAGAAATATCAGATTGTTGTTTATTAAATGGGGCAGTCTGTCTAACATAAGGACGCTCATCTGAGATAGCATAGAAGAATGGTAGTCCACCTACTGCTACATCATATGACTCTGTAGTGTTTTGCCAGATAGAAGTAGGAGAAATAATACCTAAGTCAACAGCAATAGAACGACCAATGTTTGCAGTGGCAGAGCCTCTGCCTTCGGTTATATCTCTACCAGCCACGTTTCTCCTTAGGTTTCATCTGCTCATCTAATGGGTCAGACCTATCCTCCCAAGAAGGGAGGTAGTCATCTGTACAACTGCCTGTCAGTAAAGACATTAAATTGTATCTTTAATTAGCAATTACATCGTGTCGAGGATTGCTTTGGCTTTTGTCATTTCAACGATTTCGGTGCGAATTGACTTACGGCATTGATCGGCATACCAAAGTTTTGACAATAAAGCGACATCATCTAAATCGTCAACCTTTGCAATATCATCGTGTTGATTAGCCGCGTTGCGATATTCTAAAAGATGATCAGGCCACTCAGTTGGAAGTGTCGCAAGTATTGTTTGATATGTAACAACATTTTTTTCATATTGTTCAACTTCGTTTTGACGAAGTTCTTTAAGTGTTGGTTCTTTTATTATTTCGGTCATGATTTTCCTTTCATAGTTTATGAGCCAATTAGTGCAACGCCTTGACCATTACCAGCCGGAAGCGTAGCCGGATTGGAAAACTTGGTTCCAAAACTTCCACTCCACGGATAAGCGGTTATGTACGGAGTCGTACCGTGTGAAAATGCAACCGCAGTTGATGTCGCATTAAACATAACATCGGTTGCGCCACCTGTCGGAGTAGTTGCCGGATTTGTAATTCTTGTGCTAAAACCGGATGACCAGTTATAGGCGTTTACATAAGGACTTGTCGCATTGGCGGCACTCATAACTACAGTTCCCGCCGTATTAAATGCAACGGATTGACCATTTCCAACCGCCGCCGTGGCGGGATCTGCGTACTTTGTGCCGAATCCCGGTGACCAAGGCCAACCGTGTATATATGGCGAGGCATTACCGGCAAGGACAACGGCATTTGATGATGGTGTAAATCCAACACCGATCCCGGTATCCGTTGCGGTTGAAGCCGGGTCGCTGTATTTTGAACCAAAACCGGATGACCAAGCATAAGCCACGATATATGGACTGCTTGCGTGGCCCATAGCAATTTGATTACCTGTTGCAGTCCACGATACTTCAAACCCTGTTGATACTGGCAAAGTTCCCGGATTTGAATACTTAGTACCAAAACCCGATGACCAAGGGTAGGCGGTAATAAATGGAGATGTTTGATGTCCAACCGCCACCGCCGTTCCGGTTGGATTCCAATTTACACCACCAACTGCAAAAGTTGGAGTGGTTGCAGGATCTGAATATCTCGTACCAAAACCAGTTGACCATGACCACGCTTCTACATAAGGGCTCAATCCTGAAAGTCCAACGAGAACATCTGTGCCAGTCGGATTAAATCTGACTGCACTTGTGTTACCAGTCGGAAGTGTTGCAGGATCTGAATACTTTGTTCCAAAACCACTTGCTCCGGTAAATGGATAAGCAGTCAGAAATGGCGTTCCTACATGCGCAACAATCATTTGACCAGCAAGACCGGTTGAAGCCGCGCCCCAACCATAAGCACCGGCAGATGCACCTGCTTTTGTCGTTATTAGGGGTGACATTGTTTTTCCTTATGCAAACTTAGTTTGGGATTCAAGAACTGTGTATGTTGCAGATGCAGTCTTAACAATAGTAAAAACATAAACATCAATGCTTGATGCGTTACCGGCAGTAATAGCAGTTCCACCTTGAATCTTTGGTGTAACAGTTGTAGCATCAATTTGAATTACGTTAGGATAATAGGCTGTTGCTCCGTTGGTATTCATCCAAACAATAGTAAGCGCGTCACCTGTATTCATAAAAGTATTTAATGAAACAGTTGCAGAATATCTAATGTTAAGAGTGTGATTTGCTGTTGCATTTGTGGTGTAGTACCAAACTGAGGCAGTTCCAACATTTAAATTGATTGTTCCAGTTGCAGCAGAAGCAACGATATTTACATCTTCGTTCAAACCTCTAACTATGTTATCAACTAAAGTTCCAGTTGCAATATTAGATGAACTAAGACCATTATTAACCGCTGTATTAACAGTTGGACTTGTAAGAGTCTTATTAGTTAAGGTCTGAGTACCAGTTAAAGTAGCAGCAGTAGAAGATGCTGCTTTAGTATCTATTTGCGTTTGAATAGCAGAGGTAACACCGTCAAGGTAACCTAACTCTGCTGATGAAATAGTAGACGGTGCTGGTATTGCACTTGCTATATCTCTTGATTTAGTCATTGACTACCTCTTTCCAAGTTATATTATATTTAATCATCTAATTTAGACCATAGAAAATTTGCTGCATTCTCTGCATTAAAAGGTCTTGTATCAAATGCAGTTCCCGGATGCATAACTCCAAGAGGATGATAGTAATTTTCTAACCACTCTGAGGTGTAAGAAAGTAAGTAGTTTAATAAATCTTCTTTGGTTTCATATACAGTAACATACTCAGGAAGTGTTTCATTATGTTTTGAAATACCTAACATAATATCACCATTGCCAAATTGTCCTCCAGATAAAACAAATGAAGGAACAGTATCATTTTCTAAAGTATAACTAATTACTTTTTTCATTTGTTAACTCCTTCACAAGTGATGTTTCATCAAGCAATTTAAAACCTTTTCTTACGGCAAATTCTTCAGGTGCTTTCCCAAATTTATCTGCACAAAGATTTAACCAATCTACTGTCATCTGATGTGTAGGTTCTTCTCCGCGTTTGACCATTTCTTCTTCCATTTGAAGGTACCCTAAGATTTCCATTTGCGCAGCAGTCCCATTAATGCCAAGGTCAAATAAATAAATTTGATTACCCTCATCAATTAAACCGTTGCGTGGTCGTGCCGAGATAAGAGCCTGCTTCATAGCCGTCAT
>CAITID010000182.1 GCA_903892335.1 uncultured Actinomycetes bacterium | reverse complement strand
TTGGTGTACCAGAAGCCCATGAAGATGTTGAATAGATAGAGGCTGTGTAGTCTCCATCTACTGCATTGCAAGTCCAATGTGCTGTGGTGATAAAACCATTGGCAGTTTCGTAGTCAGTTTGGGTAACTGTCCATGTGTATTGTGTAGTCATACTGTTTCCTTATCAGATTTTCGTTTTGCAAAATAAGCCTCAAAAGTAACTTTCAATATTGGCTTTAAAAAAAATTCCCATGTTGGTCTTAACATCCAACCAACAATAAATGCAACAATAATTTCTATCATGTCAGTCCTTATGGGTGAGATGCTTTGTAGGCATCAAATTCTGCTTTGAGTTCTTGTAAAGCCGCAACAACTGTAGCCACCAAGAATGATGTGTCAATGCCTTGGTAAACAGGGTTGCCATCAGCATCTACTGCATCTTTTGCACCACTTACGCAATCAGGCACAACTTCAGCCAATTCGTGAGCAATAAAACCTTCTCCATTAGAACCATTGGAGTTCCACTTGTAAGTGCAAGGTTTGAGTAATGCAACTTTAGCCAATGCGCCTGTCATTGGTGCAATGCTGTTCTTTAGGCGGTAGTCGGATGATGTGTTGTAAGCGGTTGTTGAGCCTGTGACATCAATAGAGCCAACTGTAGTTCCCGCATAACGAAAATCAACAGACGTTCCAGTAGAAGTGTATCGGTTAATGTAAAGTGCTGGGCCTCCGCTTCGACTACTTCCAATATAATTTGGAGTAACCACGCTTCCTTCATTTGTACCAAAGAAAGGAACAGCACTCGTAGTACCCACAAGCAATTCACCCCCTGACGTTATTCTGGCTTTTTCTGAACCGCCACTAATAAAGCGCAAATAATTGCTTGCCCCGATTGCCGCAATGTTGGTACGCACTTCTGTGTTGTCATACGAAAACAATCCGTAAACCGTTGTAGGGTTTGTGGTACTTCTGAAATAAGCCGCAGAGCCGTTTGTTCCTTGGATGTCAAATGCTCTCCCATAACTCAGCGTGTCGGTTGGAGCCAGCCCCAAGCCAAGATTACCTGCGGTATCAACTGTTAAGCGGTCTGCACCTACCGAGTTATCACGAATAATCCATGAAGTACCCGTTGCCCTCATTGAATACGATTTGGAATTGGTTGTGTTCTCAAGAAAAACAGCAGGAAATACGCTGTCAGTTCCGCTTATGGAAAGTTTATAAGTGCTTTGTGGCGAACTTGTCCCAATACCCACATTGCCAAGATAATCAACCCTCATTTTTTCGGTTAAAGCAGTAGATGAGTTTCCTGTAAAAATGCTCATGCCACCGCTTGTTGCGTCTACATTGTTAGTTACTAAAGCAAAATACCCTAAACCCGCAGATGGAAATGATGAACTATTTTTTCCATATAAAACGTAACCGCCCGCACCCCCAGTAATAGCACCATTGCTTACTTCAAGTTTTGTAGATGGTGAATTTGTACCAATACCTAGGCCTGTATTAATTAGGCGCATACGTTCTGAAGCGCCTGTATAAAAAATTATGTTGCTTGCATCTGCATTTGTAGCGCCACCTAATTTAATTTGAGTAGAAGCATTACCACTTCCATCGCCTCTTAACAATAAACCATCAGCAGTATTTCCATTTAAATAAACACTATTGTTAGACGCATAATTTGATAACGTACCATCTACTGAAAAAAGCGTAGTGTTGTATCCTAGTGTCACGCCATTAGCATTTAGTCCAGAAGTAGGACTGTAATTAAGCGCAGAACCAGTAGCCAATGCACTTGTACTTGAGGCGTAAACCACACCGCCTGATGTGAATGATGTTAAGCCTGTGCCACCTGATGTTGTTCCTATTGCAGTGGATGCTGTAACAGTTGTAAACGCACCGCTTGATGGCGTAGTAGCACCAACAGTCATTCCATTGATAGTTCCACCTGTCAACGTAGCACCGCTTGAGGAAAGCGTGTTTAGCGTTGCTGTAGAGGATGCACCAAGGGTTGTGAATGAACCAGCCGCAGGGGTCACATTACCAATAATGCCTTGGAATGATGTTCCTGTAGCTACACCCAATGTTGGTGTGACAAGTGTCGGGCTTGTCGCAAAGACCAAAGCACCAGAGCCTGTCTCGCCTGTAACTGCTGCCGCCAAGTTTGCACTGCTGGGTGTGCCAAGGAATGTGGCAACACCTGTGCCAAGACTTGATATGCCTGTACCACCCTTTGCGACCTTTAGCACTGGGCCTGCATCAAACAGCGCGTCAATCAAGTCTAAGTCTGTATTGACTTTTGTTCCCCAGGTGTCGGTGGATGCACCGACTTCGGGTTTTGTA
>CAITID010000181.1 GCA_903892335.1 uncultured Actinomycetes bacterium | reverse complement strand
TCACGTTGCTTTATCCAAAAACCAATAAGAACTGCAATCGCTATCGCGCCAGCCCACCAAAGCAGTGGTGTACCAATAGCCAAGATCTCTTGTGAACAATTACTGCTGCCACAATTTTTAGGTGATTCATAAAAGAACGAGGTTGGTCTGCCAAGGATCAACCAACTCCAGGGATTAGCATCATAAGAATGTGATTCATTTAAACCACTATGAAAATTTAAGATTTCACCATGATAATTCCAGAAACTTCTTGCGATATCAGGCATAAGTGAGTCACTCTGGGATTTTGCCCAATTTCTACCCCAACCTGAATTATTGATAAACCAACCACTCCAGGTAAATAGATAAACCAAGGTTGGAATAAGAACAATTTGAGCAATCCGTTGAACGAACTCACTTAATAACTTACTCCTGAGCAAATTTACGGACAGGAGCAAAAAGAGTGGAATTAAATAAGCACCGCTCCACTTTACGCTAGTTGCTGCTCCCAGAAATATACCAACGAGCCAATAATTATTTAGTAGGTAGAAATAAAAAGTTAGTAAAATAAAGAAAAGTAAAAAGATATCAAGTAGTGCTACCCGTGACATAACAAGTGTTAAACCATCGGCTGCCATCAATAGCGCAGCTATGTGACTGAGGTAAATCGAGTTAAACAACCTTTGAGTTATTAGAAATATTATGACTATGCATGAGGTTCCGATTAGAGCTGAGCTAATTCGCCAACCAAACTCATTATTTCCAAAGGCTTTAATCCCAATGCCGATTAGCCATTTACCAAGTGGCGGGTGAACCACGAACTCACCTTGGCCAGACTCATTTAATTCAACGCCATGTGTAATTAGGGAATTGGCATTTTTTGCGTAATAAAGCTCATCGAAAATATATCCTTTTGGTTTGTTCAAATTCCACAGCCGAAGGATTAAGGCAAAAAGTGTTATTAGGGTGAGAGGTAGGTACTTTTTTGCCAGCTTCATACTACGTAAGCCTATAAGCAGATTGAAAACCTGAGAGAATCACCTCATGTTAATTCTTGCTGGATTACCGATTGGCGATGCAGCCGATGCCTCTGCGCATTTAAAATCAATAATTGAAAAAGTTGAATACATTGCGGCGGAGGACTCAAGAAAATTCTCTCGGCTATGTCAGGAGTTAGGTATCCGATATAGCGGCAAAGTGATCTCATTCTTTGAAGGTAATGAGTCAGAGCGAATTGAAGAGTTGACCAAATTGCTTAGAGAAAATAAAGATGTTTTAGTTGCAACCGATGCTGGCATGCCAGGTGTGAGTGATCCTGGGTACCGATTAGTAAGAGCTGCAATTGAAAATGATATTAAAGTTAAAGTTTTACCTGGGCCAAGTGCGGTAACAACTGCATTGCTCTTATCTGGATTACCCACTGACCGGTTTTGCTTTGAAGGTTTTGCGCCCAGAGCATCAACTGCAAGATTAAATTGGTTCACTAATCTTCTTGAAGAAACACGAACGATTATTTACTTTGAAGCACCTCATCGAATTGTTGAATCATTACAAGATGCGCTGGCAATTTTTGGACCAGAACGAGAAGGCGCAATTTGCCGGGAAATGAGCAAACAGTATGAAGAGGTGGTTCGCGGTGACATTAAAGAGTTGCTGGAATGGTCTAACTCCAAGGAGATACTTGGTGAGATCACAATTGTCTTATCTGGATTTGATCCAGGAATGCGTGAAATTACATCGACAGAAATTATTGAGAATGTTTTGCGACATGAAAGTTCTGGCCTGAGTCGAAAAGAGGCAATGGCTGAGGCGGCAAAGAGTTTGCGAGTTGCTAAGCGCACTGTTTTTGATGTGATGGTTGCACACAAGAGTGGCGATAAGATCTGAGCATGAGCGCTGAAAAATCCTTTTATTTAACAACGCCTATTTATTATGTAAATGATGCACCACATATTGGTCATGCCTACACAACTGTGGCTGGAGATGTTTTAACTCGTTGGCACCGACAAAAAGGTGAGTCAGTTTGGTTTTTAACTGGAACTGATGAACATGGCCAAAAAGTTCTAAATACTGCGCAGGCAAATAATATTTCACCTCAACAGTGGTGTGACAACTTAGTTGAAACTGCATGGAAACCAGTTTGGCGCGATTTAAATATTGCCAACGATGACTTTATTCGTACTACCGAACCGCGACACATGGAACGGGTTCAGAAATTTCTGCAGGGATTAAAAGATGATGGTTTTATCTATGCCGGTAAGTTCGAAGGCCCATATTGCATTGGCTGTGAAGAGTTTAAATTACCCGGTGATCTAGATGAGGGTAAGTGCCGGATTCACTCTAAGCCAGTTGAAATGCTTAGTGAAGAGAATTGGTTCTTTAAGTTATCAGCTTTTCGCGAAGAATTACTAAATCACTATAAGAAAAATCCAGAGGCATGCCAGCCAGCAAGTGCTCGAAATGAAGTAATCTCATTTTTAGAAGGTGAAGTACGTGACCTCTCAATTTCTCGTTCAACATTTGATTGGGGAATCCCAGTTCCATGGGACACCAAACAGGTAATTTACGTTTGGTTTGATGCGTTATTAAATTATGCAACCGCTGTTGGTTTAGGTGATGATCAAAATAGCGAAGGCGGAAAAAAGTTTACAAAAACTTGGCCAGCTGATGTGCACCTAGTTGGTAAGGATATTCTGAGATTTCATGCGGTTATTTGGCCCGCTATGTTGATGGCTGCCAAAGTTGCAATCCCAAAGAAGATATTCGCACATGGTTGGTTATTAGTCGGTGGCGAGAAAATGTCCAAAAGTAAGTTAACTGGAATTGCGCCAAGTGATATCACTAAAGATTTCGGTGTTGATGCATTTAGATACTACTTCTTAAGAGCTATTCCCTTTGGTACAGATGGCTCTTTCTCTTGGGAGGATATGTCAGCCCGCTACACAAGTGAGTTAGCAAATGATTTTGGAAATCTAGCATCTAGATTGATTGCGATGATAGAAAAGTATTGTGAGAATACAATTCCAGCGGTTTCAACGGAAGTATCTCTTGTTAAGCAGTTGGCAGATACTGTAAAAAATGCGGATCAGGCCATTTGCGCCCTTGATTTTCAAGGTGGACTAAATTCAATAATGGATTTTTGCAAACGAATTAATGGCTATGTAACTGAAACTCAACCTTGGCAGATTGCTAAAGATCCAGCTCGTAAAGCTGAGTTAGATTCAATTTTATACAACACCGCAGAAGCATTGCGGGCGTTAGCAGTTCTCTTGCATCCAGTAATGCCAGAGAGCACGGAAAAGTTGTGGCAATCTCTCGGTGCAAACAGTTCAATTGGCAGTATTGCTGATCAAAAAATTTCAGAGGTAGCTAAATGGGGACAACTTCCTGCCGGAAGTAAGGTAACAAAAACTCCAGTTTTATTTCCAAGGTTAGAAGAGAATAAGTAAATGGCGGATCGCCATAACCGCGACATTGATCGACCTGTAGCACCGCTACCAATTGCATTAAAAACAAAGACTATTGATTCTCACGCCCACTTAGAATTAATTCATAATTGTGAACCAGATTCACCATTAATAAAAGAGGTATTAGATATCGCCGAAAGTGTTGGCGTTGATCGAATTGTGCAGGTTGGATACTCTGCTGAGCAATCAGTTTGGTCAGTTAAATGTGCTGAAGCATTTCCTGGAAGAGTTTTAGCTGCCGTGGCCTTGCATCCAAATGAGGCACCAGTCGTTGAAGATCTAGAGAAAGATTTACTAGTGATTGAGGAGCTGGCAAAGCATCCAAGAGTTCGTGCAATCGGTGAAACTGGATTAGATTTTTTTAGAACTGGGCCTGATCTGCAAGAAAAGCAAAGATACTCCTTTCGTCGCCATATAAAAATTGCTAAAGATAATCAGAAGGCGCTGGTAATTCATGACAGAGATGCCCACCGCGCAGTATTAGATACCTTGCTAGAAGAGGGCGCACCAGAGAAAACTATTTTTCATTGTTACTCTGGAGATGCGCAAATGGCTAAGGAGTGTATTGCTAATGGATATGTTCTCTCCTTTGCTGGAACTTTGACCTTTAAAAATGCACCAGAGTTGCGCGAAGCAGTTAAATTAGTACCGATTGAGCTCTTGTTAATTGAAACCGATTCACCCTTTTTAGCTCCAATGCCAAATCGCGGTGCGTTAAATACACCGGCGCAAATCCCAAATACATTACGAGCGATGGCACAAGAGCGCGGTGAATCTGAGGACTATTTGGCGGCAGCGATTTCAGAAAATGCACTCCGAATTTTTGGGCAGTTTTAAGTGAGCAATTTACTTGGAGCTACTGAGATCCGAGAGTTGGCAGCAAAGCTTGATCTAAAACCTACGAAAAAACTAGGACAGAATTTTGTCGTCGACGCTAATACCTGTCGCAAGATTGTGAAATTAGCTGATGTAACAAGTGCTGATATTGCACTTGAAATTGGACCAGGTCTTGGTTCTTTAACCCTTGCTTTACTAGAAGTTAGTAAATCAGTTATTGCAATTGAGATTGATCAACGTTTAGCGCAACAACTACCAATTACAGTCACCGCTCATGGGATTGAAGTTAGCAAATTAACAGTTTTGACTCAGGATGCTATGCAGGTAAGTAAGTTAGATCAAGCACCTGATGTCTTAGTTGCTAACTTGCCATACAACGTATCGGTACCAGTTTTATTAAACTTATTAGAGTTATTTCCCAGTATTAAACGAGGCGTTGTAATGGTTCAAAGTGAGGTTGCCGAAAGGTTAGTTGCTAAGGCTGATAGCAAGCAGTACGGATCACCAACTGTTAAAGGAAATTGGTGGGCAGATTTAACTTGGGCTGGAAGTGTTGGCCGATCTGTTTTTTGGCCAGTGCCTAATGTTGATTCAGCATTAGTTAGATTTGATCGTCATGCACCAATTGGCTCAGAGGCTGAGCGATTAAAAACCTTTAAAGTAATTGATCATGCATTTGCTAAGCGGCGAAAAATGATGCGAAGTGCGTTAAGTGAATTATTTGGTGGCTCAGCGCTTGCACAAGCAGCATTGATAAAAGCCGGAATTGACCCAACTATTCGTGGTGAAGCTTTAACCGTCGAACAATTTGGGCAGATTGCCCAGCAATTAAGTTAAGTAAGCAATACGCTTTCGTTATATGAAATCCCATGGCGTAGTAACCCGAGTCCCTGGAAAGGTTAATTTACAACTTTCAGTCGGCCCACTCGGTAGCGATGGCTTCCATGAAGTCACAACAGTTTTTCAAGCGATCTCTTTATTTGATGATGTCAGTGTTTGTGAAGGAAAATCTGGAGCTGGGGTAAGTATTTCTATCAGTGGTCAAACTGCAAATGGTGTACCAATTGATGCAAGTAACTTAGCGATTCGAGCAGCAAACTTAATGATTAAAGAGTTTGAGTTATCACCTGATCTTGAAATTAAATTAAAGAAAGAGATTCCAGTTGCCGGCGGGATGGCGGGTGGCAGCGCAGATGCGGCTGGTGTGATTGTTGGATTAGATTCATTATTTAACTTAGGTATTTCAAGAGCGCAAATGGAAAAAATTGGTTCACAAATCGGTAGCGATGTGCCATTTGCCATTTCTGGCGGTGTTGCAATTGGAACTGGTCGTGGTGATCAAATAACACCTGCACTTGCTAAAGGAAGTTACACCTGGGTTCTTGCGTTATCTAGCCAAGGTTTATCAACACCTGCGGTATATCAAGAGTGTGATCGCTTGCGCGAGGGATTATCAATTGCATCTCCTCAAGTTAGTGAGTCATTAATGCAGGCACTTCGCGCTGGAGATGCCAATGCATTAGGTAAATCTTTATTAAATGATCTACAAGCAGCTGCGTGTTCACTTAGACCTGCACTTCGCTTAGTTTTAGATGTTGGAAATGATTACGGTGCATTAGGCGGCATCGTTTCTGGATCTGGTCCAACAGTGGCCTTTTTGGTTGCAGATGAGGAACATGCCATGGATTTAACAGTTGCATTAAGTTCTAGTGGTGTTGTTTCATCACTAGCACGTGCGATTGGGCCCGCTCACGGCGCACGAATTATTGAGAGTTTTTAATTTAGCTTGTTATAAGGGATAATTCAGGTTCCGCCATTGTGTAGTGGCTAGCACATGAGCCTTTGAAGCTCAGGGTCCAGGATCGATACCTGGTGGCGGAGCCACCAAACTAACAAAAGTTAGGAGATCAAAGTGAGCAAAGTAGAGCTTGCGATTGTCCTAGCAGCGGGTGAAGGCACCCGAATGAAATCTGAAACTGCAAAAGTTCTACATCAAATTGCTGGTAAAAGTATTATCGAAAATGTTCTTGCAGCCGTCCAGCCATTAAATGCAAAATCTCTCTCGGTTGTCGTAGGAGCTCACCGCGAATCAGTTGAAGCGCATTTAGCCACAATTGCACCGACTGCCAAAGCAATCTTTCAAGCTACAAGAAATGGCACAGGGGGCGCAGTTCAATTAGCGCTGGCTGAATATAAAGGTGATGGCACCGTC
>CAITID010000180.1 GCA_903892335.1 uncultured Actinomycetes bacterium | reverse complement strand
ATCAGTTGCTAATTGATAAAGTTCAATTGCGCGATCAGCCTCTTCAATATCATTTTGAGAACGCACAGAAACATACTCACCTACCGCCATCGACATTGCACCGGCTGCAATTCCGGCTAAGCCTGCAGTAATTAAAAAATCATTGGCTTGTGCAGCAGAGACGCCGATCATCAAACTTGCAGTAGATACCAAACCATCATTTGAACCAAGTACGGCAGCACGTAACCATCCTGCTCGATGAGAGCGGTGAGCTAAATTACGCCTGCGAACATCCTCTAACGCCATTGGGCGATCGTACTAGTTGGCGCTACTTTTCTTATGCTTCTTAGATGAGTTGAATAAGTATGTCAGCGCAAAAATCAAGACTAATAGGCTAACCCAGACATTTAAACGAACGCCAAATATTAAATTGGCAGAATCTATCCGCAGGGTTTCAATCCATAGCCGCCCTATTGAGTAACCTGCTACATAGATTGCGAAGAGATCTCCTGGGGCTGAGAATTTCTCCTTTAACAATTTAGGCAAGTTCATTAAGAAAATCGCTAAAGCGGTGCACCAAATTAATTCATATAAAAATGTTGGGTGGAATGTTGAAAATTGTCCGTAATCCATTGGACGCTTAAATATTGGCACCTCTAGCGCCCAAGGAAGTGTTGTCGGTGAACCAAACAATTCGATATTAAACCAATTGCCAATTCGACCCACTGCTTGTGCTAATGCAATACCGGGTGCTAACGCATATAAAAAGTATGAAAATGAGTGGCTAGTTTTATGGGTGCGGTAGTAAAGATATGCACCAATTGCGCCAAGTGAGATAGCTCCCCAAATTCCAAGCCCGCCCTCCCAAATTTTTAAAGCATCAATTGGATCACCATTTTTTCCAAAGTACTTATCCGGTGATGTGATTACGTGATAAATCCGCCCACCAATAATTCCGGCCGGCACCGCCCAAAGGGCAGCCTCTGAAATATCTTCAGGATTACCACCAATATCTTTATAGCGCTTTCGCCCTAATAAAATTGCGATTGCAATTCCACTTAAGATTGATAGCGCGTAATAATGAATTGTAATTGGCCCAATCTCCAAGAGTGAGTTACTTGGAGATGGGATAAAGGCGAGATTAATTACTTAACTCCAGCGGCAGCAAGTACGGCCCTGAACTGAACTGGATCCATGTATTCATCTTTTGGATCATTGTTAGTTTTCTTACGGTATAACTCTTTGCCATTGACCATAACTGTTGGTGTGCCATTTACATTTGCATCAGCAGATGCTTGGGCTACATTTCTACTCCAATTAACATAATCACCATCAGTTACGCACTTGTCATACTTCTCTGATTTTATGCCAATTGAATTTCCAAGCCGCTTCATATAATCACCGGTCCAAAGGCCACTTCCCTCTGATGCAGGCTGGTTTTGAAATAGCGCTAAATTCATATCTAGGAACTTGCCTTCATCAGCGGCACAAGCTGCAGCATTAGCTGCCAAAATTGATTCAACACCAATAAAGGTCATCGGATGAACAACCATCTTTATTTTTTTAGCAGCAACTAGCTCAGCGATATAGCCACCATTGATAATCTCAAAATCCTTACAAATTGGGCATTGATAATCAATATAAATATCTACCTGCGGTTTTACTTCAGGATTTGTCACAATTCCATAGCCATCACTTTCAGACACTGATGCTGGAATAGCAGCGCTAGTACTGGACTTGTTACTAATAAAGGAGAAAATCACACCGATCAAAACGATAAACACAACCATACCGATTACAAGATTACGTGTTCCTTTATCAGGACTGTTATTGGCTGCCATTACTCTCCCTATAAGTATTCCCCGGAAATTACTTTACTTATCTAAACCAAATCTACCCTTTGGAAAGCGATAAAGGAAAACAGCCAGTGCTAAAAAGGCGATGTCTCTTATGATTTCCGACAAATACTTTGTCTCACTTGGGTCAATTGCCCCGCCCCCACCAAAACAACCACAATCAATGCTTAAGCCGCGAGCCCAAGCCTGAGAAATCGCTATGATAAAAATGAACATTGTTGCGCCACCCATAACTGCACAAATCTTCACAGCAGCTCCGGCGAGTAGTAGTAAACCAACTGCAACCTCAAACCATGGAAGTACATATCCAAAGAAATTAGCAATATCAATTGGTAATACTTCATATGCCCGAACCGACATCGCAGATTTTTGTGGATTGCCAACCTTTAATCCACCGGCAACTAATAAAACTCCACCCAAGATTAATCGCGATAACAATGTCAACCATGGTTGTAATTTGAAGAACTTCTCAATTAGTTCACTTTTACTTGGCATCTCTAACTCCTTCAGATAATGATTTAGCCAACTCTTTGATTTGGCGTAAGCCTTTGCGACCAGCGCCAGATTTTTGAATAATCTTTATAAAAGCAGATCCAACGATTACCCCATCTGCGTATCGAGCAACCTCACGAGCCTGCTCCTTGTTTGAAACACCTAAGCCAACTGCAACTGGCAGATTTGAAGTAGTGCGAATCTTTGCAACTAGATCACTGGCATTTCCAGATACCGCATCTCTTGTGCCAGTGACGCCCATCAAGCTAGCTGCATAAATAAAGCCTGAACATTGCGCAGTTACTAATGCCAACCTTGCCTGGGAGGAGCTAGGTGCAACAACATAAACCCGAGCAATATCTTTTTTAGTTGACTCTGCCAGCCAAGTACCTGATTCTTCAATTGTTAAATCAGGTGTAATAACTCCACTTCCGCCAGCACTTGATATTGCCGCCGCAAATTTGGCCACACCATATCTTTCAATAGGGCTCCAGTAACTCATAACCAAAGATGGGGCGCCAAGTTGAACACTGTGCGCAAGTAATTCAAAAACTTCTTTTGCGCCAGTTCCATTAGCAAGTGATTGATCTGCTGCTGCTTGAATAACTGGTCCATCCATAATTGGATCTGAGTATGGGAAGCCGATTTCAATCGCATCAACCCCACCTTTAATCATTGCTTTTATGATTTTCTTAGCACTGCGCTGATTTGGGAAACCGGCTGGCAGGTAACCGATTAATGCGGCTCTGTTTTGTGATTTAGTTGTAGCAAATAGAGTAGTTAGTGCCTGGCTCATTACAGTGGAAGCCCAAAGTACTGCGCTGCAGTTTGGACATCTTTATCGCCTCGTCCAGATAAATTGATCAATAATGTGGCATCTGGTCCAAGTTCATTACCAATTTCTAATGCCCCTGCTAATGCGTGAGCGGTTTCAATCGCTGGAATTATTCCCTCTGTTTTGCAAAGCAGTGAAAACGCATACATTGCTTGATCATCATTGATTGCTCGGTATTCAGCGCGGCCAATATCATTTAAGAAAGCATGCTCTGGTCCAACACCTGGATAATCTAAACCAGCAGAAATTGAATGTGACTCAACAGTTTGACCATTCTCATCCTGTAATACATAAGATCTTGTTCCATGTAATACCCCTGGCTTACCACCTGAAATAGTTGCAGCATGCTTTCCAGTTTCAATGCCATCACCACCGGCTTCTAGACCAATTAAGCGCACTGATTTGTCATCAATAAATGGGTGGAAAATTCCAATCGCATTAGAGCCGCCGCCGACGCAAGCCAATACGGCATCCGGTAATTTTCCAGTTAGCGCCAATACTTGCGCTCTAGCTTCTACTCCAATAATTCTTTGGAAGTCTCGTACCATCGTTGGAAATGGATGTGGGCCGGCAACAGTTCCAAGTAAGTAATGAGTATCGGCAACATTAGTTACCCAATCTCGCATCGCTTCATTTATGGCATCCTTTAGAGTTTTTGAACCCTGTGTTACCGCAACAACTTCGGCCCCAAGTAATTTCATTCGAGCGACATTTAATGCTTGCCGTTTGGTGTCAGCCTCGCCCATATAAACAACGCACTCAAGACCAAAAAGGGCTGCAGCGGTTGCAGATGCAACACCATGTTGACCAGCACCAGTTTCAGCAATGATCCGTTTTTTACCCATACGTTTAGTCAGCAAAGCTTGCCCTAAAACATTATTTATTTTGTGGCTACCAGTGTGGTTTAAATCCTCACGCTTGAGCAAAATCTTGGCGCCACCAGCATGCTGAGCAAAACGCTTTGCTTCAGTAATTATGCTTGGACGGCCAGAGTAAGTTGCATGAAGATGATCTAACTCTTTTTGAAATTCTGGATCAGCTTGCGCAGATTCATGCGCAGCAGCTAACTCATCAAGTGCGGCGATTAGCGCTTCTGGAACAAAGCGACCACCATATGGTCCAAAATGCCCAACACTTTGTGCGTTGATTTCAGGCGCTGACATAGGCTTAACTTTAGATGATCTTTAGCGATTAAGTAACTCAGTTATTAGTGCTTGCGGATTGGCAGATTTAACCAGGCACTCTCCTACCAATATTGCATTTGCGCCTAATTTCTCAACAAACTCAACCTGTTTTCTAGTGCTAATTCCAGACTCAGCGACCTTGATCACATCCTTAGGTAGATGAGGCAAGATTTTTTCAAAGTTTAGATCACTGACTTCAAGGCTCTTTAAATTTCTAGAGTTCACTCCAATTATCTGCGCCTTTAAATCTATGGCCCGCTCGGCTTCTTTCTCATCATGAACTTCGACTAAAACATCCATACCTAACTCAGTTGATATTTGGTAAAAATCTTTTAGCTGTGAAGGGCTCAATGCTGCAACTATTAACAAGATCAAATCTGCGCCAAGCATTCGAGATTCATATACTTGAAATTCAGTAACGATGAAGTCTTTGCGAAGTATCGGAAGATCTACCGCTTCTCTAACTGCAATGAAATCAGAAATGCTTCCCTTAAATCTACGCGCCTCTGTTAATACAGATATTAAGTCTGCCCCACCATTTTCATACGCCTTAGCTAACAAGGCAGGATCATTGATCTGCGATAAATCACCTTTACTTGGTGAGGACCTTTTAATCTCTGCAATTAATCTAGTGCCAGATTCACTTAACGCAGCTTTAGCGCCCCGTAATTTTGGCGCTGTTGAAAGGCGCGCTTTAATCTCATTGATTGGCACCTGGCGATCTTGCACATCAGCTAAAACACCTTCGATGATCTGAGATAGCGCAGTCTGCTCACTCATTTGCTTTTCCCCTCATCAGTTGTGGGATCATCGCCATCAGATAAGGAGTTCCATTTGTCCTTTGGCTTTCGTTCATACCGTGATGAATTGCTGCCTTTATTAATCATCGATATTGAATAGCCGATAAAGAATATTGCTAGCGCCGTTAAGATTAATGATTTCATGATTTCACCATTAGATTCGCAGTTGCCACAGCTCCAAGGACTGCCGCCGCTTTATTAATACACTCTTGATTCTCCATTGCCGGATCTGAATCAGCAACAATTCCAGCCCCAGCCTGCACATAAACTTTATCGCCCTTAATTACAGCTGTTCGAATGGCAATACATGTATCAATATTGCCAGTGAAATCTAAGTAGCCAATCGTGCCACCGTATATTCCGCGCCGAGTAATTTCATTATCTTCAATGATCTGCATTGCTCGAGGCTTTGGCGCTCCAGACAATGTTCCGGCCGGAAAGACAGCAAACAAAGCTTCAATTGCGCTTGATGTTTTAGCAAGCTTTCCAACTACCGTAGAAACAATATGCATCACATGTGAATAGCGTTCAATCTGCATGAACTCACTAACTTCAACTGAACCCGCTTGGCAAACCCTTCCTAAATCATTACGTCCTAAATCGACCAACATCAAATGTTCAGCCCGCTCCTTTGGATCAGCTAAAAGCTCCTCAGCATTTGATTGATCAATTTCTAAATCTTTACTGCGCGCGCGCGTTCCGGCGATTGGATGGATCATTACATCTGATCCCGTTACCTTTACCAATGCTTCTGGGCTGGAACCAACAATTGAGAGCTGATCGCTAAATCTGAAGAGATACATGTAGGGACTTGGATTTTGCTCGCGCAGAATGCGATAGATATCAAATGCATCTGCTTGGCTCTGCATTTCAAAACGTTGTGAGAGAACTACTTGGAAAGCCTCGCCAGATTTGATCTCCTCTTTTATCGCCTCTACTTTTTTTATGTAATCAAGATCAGTACTTTGCCGCTGATACTTCGGGGCAACTCGCTCTGGAATCAATTTGAAATCAGCAACTGCAACTGAACTTAGATTTTCTTCCATTTTACGCAAGCGATTAATGGCAGCCTCATATGCTTGATCTACTCGCTCAGTTGAACCATCCCAATTAATCGCATTTGCAATTAAAGTGATTTCACTTTGCTCATGATCATAAACTGCTAGATCTGAGGTCAACAGCATTGTTATCTCAGGTATTTCAATATCAGAGGCGGTGCTGGATTGGATTTTTTCTAGCCTACGAATAATTTCATAACCGAGGTAGCCAACCAGGCCGCCAGTTAGCGGCGGTAAATCTTCAAATTTTGGAGATCGAAGATGCGCAGTTGCAATCCGCAGCGCAGTTAGTGGATCAACACCAGTAGGCGCACCAGCTGGCATAACACCGCGCCAAAAAACATTGCCATCCTTCTCAGTCAAAGTCGCT
>CAITID010000179.1 GCA_903892335.1 uncultured Actinomycetes bacterium | reverse complement strand
CCGTTAGAGGTGAAACAGAAGTTATCGTGTCAGAAATTAGACCGGTTCCACTTTATCAACATGTGCTTTTTGGCAATAAGTTAATAGATCTATTTGATGAAAATTCAAAGTTAAATCCAGAGTTAACTAAGTTAGAGCGGGAAAGTTACCGTCAAGTGCGTGGGAATTGGCGTGATAAACCAAAAGGCCCTAAGGGTTTAAGTCGTCCCGAGGTAATTGAGAAATTAGACCGCGAACATTTATTGCCTGCCATAACCTTTATTTTCTCTAGAAAAGCTTGTGATGCAGCGGTTAAACAATGCTTGCAGGCCGGAATCAGGCTCACGAGTGAGAATGATCGAAAGATAATCAGGTCAATTATCAATAAGAACGTATCCAATCTCGCGCAAGAAGATTTAGTAGTGCTTGGATTTTATGAATGGGTAGATGGTTTAGAGCGGGGAGTTGCCGCTCACCATGCTGGTTTATTGCCTGCTTTTAAAAGTACCGTAGAAGAATTATTCCAATCTGGTTACGTAAAGGCGGTTTTTGCAACTGAAACTTTAGCCCTTGGAATTAACATGCCAGCTCGCACAGTAGTTCTTGAGAAATTGTCGAAGTGGAATGGTGAAGGACATGTTGCAATCTCTGCAGGTGAATACACTCAATTAACAGGACGCGCTGGCAGACGTGGCATAGATATTGAAGGAAATGCAGTAATACTTTGGAGTAATGATTTAGATTCAAACTCAGTTGGGGGATTAGCGTCAACTAGAACTTATCCACTGAAAAGTTCTTTTAAGCCAACTTATAACATGAGCGTTAATTTAATTTCCCAATTCGGTTCAGCTAAAGCTAGATCTTCACTTGAATCATCCCTTGCTCAATTTCAAGCTGATAAAGCAGTGGTTGGGTTAGCAAAGCAAATTAGAAAGAATGAGATAGCTCGAGATGATCTATTCAAAGAGAGTGTCTGTCATCTCGGGGATTTTTTGGATTATGCTCAAATGAGGGCTGACATAAAAAAATTGGAAGTTGTTTCAAAACGCGATCGCCGTCGTCGCCTCGATGCGGAGGAAGAGATAGCGTCAATTCGAAAAAGGATGAAAAATCACTCTTCACATGCCTGCCCAGACCGAGAAAACCACGCAAGATTTTCAGAAAGAGGACATAGATTACAGCGCGAGATCGATGGGTTAACTGAGCGAATTAACTCAAGGACAAACGTTATAGCCCGCCGCTTTGATCGAATCCAAGTTGTACTAGATCAGCTTGGATATATCTCAAATGGTGAAGTGGCAACTCCAGGCAAGATGCTGGCGAAAATTTATGGTGAAACCGATTTACTCATTTCCGAAAGTGTGCGGGAAGGAGTGTTTAATCAATTATCGGCTGTGGATTTAGTGGCTGTGATTTCCTGTTTCATCTATGAATCTCGAAATGATGAGGCAGCAAAGGTTCCTCGCGGGGATGTTGCTGTGGCTCTTGGAAAAATTTCAAAAATCTATGGGCGTATATATGAAATTGAAAATGATCACAATCTCGAACCAATGCGGGCACCGGATTTTGGATTTAGTTGGGCTGCACAAAGATGGGCAAGCGGGAACTCATTAACTGCAGTCTTAAAGGACAACGATTTAACCGTTGGCGATTTTGTTCGCAATATGAAACAGATTGTTGACCTCTTGCGCCAGTTAAGAGGGGCTGCTTTTGAACTGGAACCATTGATCGATCAAGCT
>CAITID010000178.1 GCA_903892335.1 uncultured Actinomycetes bacterium | reverse complement strand
TTTGTAACCAATCAACTTCAGGCACATATCGAATAGCAGTTCGTCCTAATGGAGCAACACTTTCTCTTGAACATTATGTTGTATTCGACGCAACAATCAGCGCTAATAGCACAGTTGCCTATACTTTAGGTATAACTATCGACGCTTCAGATATTGTAACTGTTTACGCATCATCAGCAAGTATGTCCTTCAACGCGTTCGGAAGCGAAATAGCATAATATGGCAATTACCAATAACGGGGCAGTTGGTCTTTCCGCAGACGCGGTAGCCACCCTGACCAATAAAACGCTTACATCGCCAACAATTAGTAATGCAACTTTTACTGGTCAGCAAACAGGTCTTGAATTGGCTTTCTCCCAGTCTATTGTTTTTGAAGGCACAACAGCAGACGCTTCTGAGACAACTCTAAGCGCTGGGGAGCCGACTGCTGACCGAACTATTACATTGCCTGACGCGACTGATACTTTGGTAGGCAAGGCAACAACGGATACATTAACAAACAAAACTTTAACTTCCCCAGTTATTGCTACCATCGTCAATTCAGGCACTTTGACTTTACCCACATCAACTGACACTCTTGTTGGTAGAGCAACAACAGATACTCTTACAAATAAAACTCTTACTACACCAATAATCTCCTCAATCTCAAATACTGGAACTTTGACTTTACCCACATCAACTGACACCTTGGTTGGTAGAGACACAACTGACACCCTTACTAACAAAACTCTGACAAGTCCAATCATTTCATCTATAAGTAACACAGGAACCCTCACACTACCCACCGCTACCGATACTCTTGTCGGTAGAGCAACTACTGACACTTTAACCAATAAGACTTTAACCTCTCCAGTTATAGCAACCATCACAAACGGCGCTGCGACATTGACCTTGCCAGCATCAACAGGAACCCTTGCTCTTTCAAGTTCCGTAGACGCGACAATATCAACCGTCGGTGGTCTTGAAATTGCCGTAATTATGGCGGCTTTTTAGTAGTGTACGATTAACCCTAGCGGAATGGCTAACAAGGAGAAATAAATGGCAAATACAGCAAAAAAGTTATTTAGAGGCGCAGCGACAACGAGCGTAACTACAAATCTTTACACAGTCCCAGCGGCAACAACTACGGTAATTACAAGTCTTGTTGTATGTAATACCGCCGCAACTGCTGGCACTTTCACTATTTCTATTGGAACAGCGGCTTCCGAAACTGCACTCTTTGATGCTGTGGCGATTGCCGCAGATACAACAACTGTTATTGACCTCAAGCAAGTTTTAGTGGCTACCGAAGTAATTGATGGCGGAGCATCTGCCACAACTATCTCATTCCACATCTCAGGAATGGAGATTGCATAATGGCTATTCAAACAATTCCTGCTGTTTCAAGCGCAGGTCTAAATAGATATGCAGTTAGATATTTAACTACAGCATCTTTTGTTACTCCCGCAACTTGTAACTCTGTAGATGTATTTCTTGTAGGCGGTGGCGGTGGCGCTGGAAATGCTTCACAACTCAGTCCTGGTTCTACCGAAGGCAATTCATCAGGTGGCGGTGGCGGTGGCGGTATTCTTCGAGAAACCATTGCTGTAGTTCCAGGCACCACTTATACTGTAACTATTGGTGCTGGTGGAACTGGTGCTACAACCGCTGGTACTAACGCAACTGCTGGTGCTAACACAACATTTGGTTCATTAGCAACTGCTTATGGTGGCGGTGCTGGTGTTGGCGTTCGCAGTACAGCAGGACCTACTAGAACTTATTATTCAACAAATAAGGATGGTGGTTGTGGTGGCGGTGGCGCATACGCAGACACAGGCTCCCGCATTGGCGGTTTAGGGGGAAGCGCTGCTGGTGCAATAATCGCCAATGATAGCATTGGACTTGCATGGCAAAAAACTGATGCTGGAGATACTGCACAGGGTGCAATAGGTTTAGGTTCACAAGGAGGAAGCGGACTTCCTAATAGCAGTGCTTCACTATTACAAGCAATTGGATATTTTGGTTTTGGTGTAGGTGGACTTGGCGGTCAAGCGGGTACTACTTCTAGACCCTACCTTGGTCCAAACGGATACTCAGTAGCAATGAACAATGATGTTCAAGGAACAACAGGAACCGCTGGTGCAGCAAATAGAGGTATGGGCGGAAATGGTAGCGCTGTTCGCGGAAATAGCACTTATGCTGGTTCGGGTGGTAATGGTGGTTCAGGTTTTGCATACATTGTTTATTGGGCTTAGGGAGAATATGTAATGGCACATTTTTCACAATTAGATGACAGCAACAAAGTCATCAATGTAATTGTTATTGACAATAATGTAACGCACGACTCTGATGGAGTTGAACAAGAGTCGCTAGGAATTTCTTTTTGTAAATCTCTTTATGGAGAAAGTACAAAGTGGGTTCAAACTTCATACTCAAATAGCAAACGAGGCGTATTTGGTGGAATCGGTATGACTTACGATGAAGTTAATGATGTATTTATTCCCGATGCTACAGGTGTTATTCAAGAACCAATTGTGGAGGAAACTCCAATTGACTAAAGCCCGTGACCTAGCCAATGTTTAGGCAATCAAAGGTGTATAAATAATTAAAACCCTGCGGGTACGCATAGATAGTAAAAATCACCAAAAAGCCTTTGCCTAAACAGCAGGGGCTTTTTGTTTGGTGTCCAAGCGTTAATCGTCCGACCTTACCTGTATCATGGGTATAAAGTATTTACCTATGCAGGATACTCAACTACGAAGCAAAATTTCAACGGTGTATAATAAAAACGACTGCGACCACAGGAGTATAAATGGCAGGAACAACAAGTAAGGGGTTTAGATACCCAACCGCAGGTGATAATCCTGCCGTTCATACTGATTTGTTAAATTTAGCGACAGATATAGAT
>CAITID010000177.1 GCA_903892335.1 uncultured Actinomycetes bacterium | reverse complement strand
TGGTTATGAAGCTCCGGTGAATTTGGTTTACTCAGCGCGAAATCGCTCTGCATGTATCCGTATTCCAATTACCGGATCTAATCCAAAGGCAAAGCGCATCGAGTTCCGTTGCCCTGATCCTTCATCAAATCCATATCTAGCTTTTGCTGCAATGTTGATGGCGGGCTTAGATGGAATTCAAAATAAAATCGAACCACCAAAGCCAGTTGATAAAGATCTCTACGATTTAGAAGGCGCAGAAGCTGCAGCAATCCCTCAAGTTCCTGGATCACTTGATGTAGTTCTAGATAACCTAGAAAAAGATCATGAGTTCCTGATCAAAGGTGGCGTCTTCACTAAGGATCTAATTGATACTTGGATTGATTTCAAGCGCAAGCAAGAGGTGGATTATGTTCGACTTCGTCCACATCCAGCAGAGTTTGAACTGTATTACGATTTATAAACCTTAATAAAAAAGCCCTCCAAAATTGGAGGGCTTTTTTTAATGGAATTTACTCTCGAAGTGCCTTTGCTAGTGATCTGAAATCCTCAACCAAAATATCAATCTCTTTTTGCCCGTGCGCTAAGGAGATTAACCACTGCTCATCTAATCCTGGTGGCGTAATAATCCCGCGATTAATCGACCATAACCAAGAAAGCTCTGCGACTTTAAAATCAGTTGCCTTGTAATCACGGTAATTTCGAACCGGTGTGGTTGACCAAGTTATACAACCTTTAACCCCAAAACCAACTGTGTGAGCTGGTAATTCATACTCTGAGATTATCTCCGATATGCGCTCAAGTGCTTGACGGTTGAAATTTTCAGCAATCGCTAGTGATTCAACGGTACAAATTCGATCAACTGCTCGAACACCCGCCATCGCTAATGGATTTCCATTAAAAGTTCCAAAGTGCGCCATTTTTCCAGAGGCGACCGCATCCATGTATTGCTTTTTGCCACCAAATGCAGCAAGAGGAACTCCGCCACCAATTGATTTAGCTAAACAGATTAAATCTGGTTGAACACCTAATCGTTGCGCAGCTCCCTGTGGTCCGGCAGTTAGTCCAGTTTTAACTTCATCAAAAATTAGAATAATTCCATATTGATCACAAAGAGACCTAACGCCCTCGAGGTAGCCATCATCAGGTAAAACAATTCCTATGTTTTCAAGTACTGGTTCTAAAATAAAACAAGCAATTCTCTCAAAGGCTCGCTTAAATATAGATTCGAGTGCCTCTAAATTGTTATAAGGAACTACAAATATTTCACCGACCACTGCAGACTCTGGAATTACCGGTGTTGGTGCCTCTGCATCGCCAGCTTGGTTAAGTGCTGGTTTGCTGGAAACCATAAGTGGATCATAGGAACCGTGGTAGCCGCCTTCGATTTTAACTATCGCACTCTTTCCAGTGTAGGCACGAGCGGTACGAACTGCATACATAGTTGCTTCAGTACCAGAGTTAGCAAAACGAATTTGATCAATCGCAAATCGCTTACATAAGCGCTCAGCTGCATCCCTTGAAATTGGAGATGGTGTAACAAACAAAGTACCAACCTCGAGAGTCTCTTTGAGTTCAGCAACAACATCTGGATTTAGATGACCAGCAAGCATTGCGCCAAATCCCATCGATAGATCTAGTAGATCTCGG
>CAITID010000176.1 GCA_903892335.1 uncultured Actinomycetes bacterium | reverse complement strand
CTGGGTTGGGATATTTACTTCGCGCTAGTGGCGCGGTGAGCCGATCCACTTAAAGTATTCACCAGTTAAAACAACTCGCAAGTTACGTGATCTATCAGGAGTAATGCCTAAATGTTGCGCAATACGAGCAACTATCTGTTCGACAGACTTTTCACTGACAAAACGCACCTTAGCAATCTCAGAGTTACTTAGCCCTCTGGCCAGCAAGCGGAAAGTTTCAATCTGAATATCAGTGAAGTCAGTAAGGACTGAATAGAAGGCATTTTCATGAAGGGATCCATGGCTATCAATCCACGACATCTTTTTCTTCTCAGAAACTGCCTTAATCGAATTCGTAATTGCGTGACTTACTACCGTCAAATCCGCCACTGATTTCTTTAATATAACTTGAGAGCCAGCGGGGATTTGTTTTTCCGAAAGCCCAAGCAGTCTTAGATCAGGACATGCAGTCATCAACACAATGCCAAGTGCTGGATTTACTCTGCGGAATTTATTTACCAACGCCAACGCTTCTTCACCAGCAAATTGCAGATCAATTAAAACAACGTTGGGAGTTAAGAATTTATAGAGATTTTCTGCAATTTCTTCAGTGTGCGCTTCTGCAACAACATTTACAGATTGCAAACGAAGTGCGGCGCTAAGAGTTGCCAACTCAAATGCATCATCACTTGCTACAAGTACTGTCGCTGTATTAGGCACCTTCTAAAGGTAGCCCTGATATGTAACACGCGCGCCATGAAACAGAAGTGAAATAAAATTATGGGGGTAACCCTATTTGATGATTTTTCTAATTACATCTGGAATAAATTCAATTATTGACGTAGCAGAAATAGGGGCATCCTTAGCGGCAGCGATTGCAGCTAAGTTATGAATAAATGCACCAGTTGCAGCAACTCGTGCGAGTTGTTCTGGATCATTTAAAATAGAAATGTAATTCGTGGCAACAAGTGCGCCGATTATTCCCGCTAAAACATCTCCGGTTCCTGCAGTTGCTAGCCATGCAGTCGCTTTTGGTAATTCAATTAGGCTTCTTTCACTTGCAACATAAGTTGTGGCGCCTTTTAAGAGTACTACCGCACCTAATTTTTGATTAGCCTTTACAGCCCATTTGGCAGGATCTGACTCGATTGCTTCAGGGCTAGCACTCAATCCTCTGCTTTTAAGCAGTTTTGCTAACTCTCCAGCATGTGGCGTTATCAAAGTTGGTTGTGAGAATTTGCCTACCAAATTAAGCGCCCCAGCATCAAGAATTGTCGGAACACTCTGCGCTTTCAAAAGTGAGAACCAACGATGACGTAACCAAGTTGAGAGATCGTCATATTTTTTATCACTAATTCCTGACCCCGCAACCCATGCATCAACTTTGCCTGGCTGGACAAGGGCTTCTGGAGTTGAGTGAAGCACTAGATGAGCCAAACCAGATGAGCTATGAAAACGAAGTACGCCAAGTCCGGTTGCAACGGCCGCGCGAGAAGTCAATACTGCGGCACCTGGATATTTGGCAGAGCCAGTAATCATTCCAAGGGTTCCGCGCGAATATT
>CAITID010000175.1 GCA_903892335.1 uncultured Actinomycetes bacterium | reverse complement strand
GCAGATATCTATTTCTGCTGCAGTTGCAACAACTCCTTCATCTAGCATCATCTTTGCTTCAGTTGCGATCGCTTTTAATGCTCGCTCACGAACTTGATCTGCTGTTGATGGTGAGTTACCTTTTTCAAGCAACGCTAGCGCTGCTGGATTGATCTGATTTACACCCTTTTCATCCTTGATATAAAAAGTACGAACGCCCTCTTTCACAAACCGCTCCATAGTTGGTGAAATTTTGTATCTTGGTCCAAGATTTTTATTCAAAGTTTGCGCAACATGAAGTGCCACACCTGGGCCGACTAATCCAAGTAGCTCAAGTGAGCTCATAGGAAAACCAAGTGGCTTCATTGCAGCATCTGCAACCTCATAAGGCGTTCCTTCATCCATGGCATCAGTTACTTCACCCATAAAGCGTGTGAGTAGTCGATTAACAACAAAGGCAGGTGCGTCTTTGACGATCACCATAGTCTTCTTTAAATCTTTACCAATGTTTATTGCAGTAGCTGTCGTTGCATCATCGGTTTTACTAGTTCGGGCTACCTCGAGTAATGGCATAACCGCGACTGGGTTAAAGAAGTGAAAACCAACGACTCGCTCAGGATTTGTTAATCCTTCCGCCATTGCTTCAACTGAAAGAGATGAAGTATTTGTGGCCAGGATACATTCTGGCGAGATGATCTTCTCTAGATCTTTAAATAACTTTTGCTTTAGTGATAACTCTTCAAAGATAGCTTCCAAAATGAAATCTGCGGATGCAAAAACTTTTTGATCTACTGAGCCGGAGATATTTCCAAGCAAGCGAGCAGCACCCTCTGGTGATAAGCGCTTCTTCTCAACTAATTTAGCGATCTCACCATTGATCCATGCCAAACCTGTATCAACGCGCTCTTGATCTAAATCGGTAATAACTACCGGCACCTTCAAGTTACGCAGCATCAGCAGGGCTAACTGGGAGGCCATTAAGCCAGCTCCAACTACGCCAACTTTTGAAATTTTTCTTGCTAGTGCTGGTTTTGGCGCACCTTCTACTTTTTTGCGTTTTTTCTGAATTAAGTTAAATGAGTATAGGGAGGCTCGTAACGCATCTGTCATAACTAAATCAGCTAGTACTTGATCTTCAGCATCAAATCCCTGTGACAACGTATTAGTTTGCGCTGCTGCAATTAACTCAAGTGCTTTAAGTGGGGAGGCAATCTGAGCGCCGCCATATTTTTTCGCCACCGCAGCACGGCCAGTAGCAATTGCTTTTGCAAATCCATCTGAATCTTTACTGTAGTCAGCCCGCTCTATTTTCTTGTTTCCACTAATTACTGATGCTGCAAATTTGATTGAGTTTTCTAGGAAATCAGCTGGTTCATAAACTGCATCTACAACTCCTAAACCAAGTGCATCCTTTGCCTTTAGCATGGTGTTGTTGTTTAGCGCATTTAAAATAATTACTTGCACAGCTTTTTCCGGCCCAATTAACTTAGGCAAAATTGTGGCACCGCCCCAGCCAGGTACTAAACCTAAGAAGCACTCTGGTAGGCCAATAAATGCAGTGCTAGCCAAACTTCGGTAATGACAGTGCAGCCCAACCTCTAATCCGCCGCCAAGTGCTAAGCCGTTGATGAAGGCAAAGGTTGGCTTTTTGCTCTCGCCAAGTTTTCTAAAAACATCATGGCCTAATTTTCCGATAGTAAGTGCTTGGGATTTATCAGTTAGGAAAGATAGACCAGAAAGATCCGCTCCGGCTGCAAATATAAATGGTTTACCGGTAATTGCAATTGCTACTGAATCAGATGATTGCGCTGCATCTATTGCAGCACGTAGTGATTCTAAGCCGGCCGCACCAAAGGTATTTGGTCGGTTGTGGTCCATTCCATTATCTAAGGTAATTAATGAGAGAGTGCCAGATGTGCCAAATGGTGCAAGGGAGACTTCGCGCAGAATAGCTTTTGTTACAACCTCTTCGGGAGCGCCTTCGGGTAATTTAACTTCACTCATTTACTTAGCTCCTTTAAAGTTTGGATTTTCCCAAATAATTGTGCCGCCCATACCAAGTCCAATACACATAGTGGTAATGCCATAGCGAACTTCTGGGTGTTCTTTAAAGCCATTTGCTAAATTAAGAATTAATCGAACACCAGATGAAGCCAGGGGATGGCCCACTGCAATTGCGCCACCATAAATATTTACTCGCTTATCATCATCAGCAATTCCAAAGTGATCTAAAAATGAGAGAACTTGAATTGCAAACGCTTCATTTACTTCAAATAAACCAATATCAGATATTTCTAATCCAGCTTTGGCTAGCGCTTTAATAGTGCTAGGAACTGGTCCATAACCCATGATCTCTGGCTCAACACCAGCAAAACCAAATGAGACAAGCTTTGCTTTAATTGGAAGATTTAACTCTTTGGCTTTAGCTTCAGATGCCAAAATTGCAGCAGTTGCACCATCATTTAAGCCAGCAGCATTTCCAGCAGTAACTCGACCACCTGCTCTAAATGGAGTCTTCAATGCTTGGAGTGCTTCCAATGTTGTTTGTGGACGTGGTGGCTCATCGACTGTGGCAACACCCCAACCTAGTTCATCGGTACGAATTGCAACTGGAATTAAATCTGGTTGAATTTTATTTGCCGCATATGCGGCGGCGGTTTTTTGTTGTGAGGCAAGTGCGTAATTATCGGCTCGAACTTTGGTTAAGTGAGGAAATTTGTCATGCAAACGTTCTGCGGTGGCGCCCATTTGTAGCGCATCCATGTCAACTATTTTCTCCGCTAAATATCTTGGGTTCGGATCAATACCATCACCCATTGGATGATTTCCCATATGTTCAACACCACCGGCGATTGCTAAATCATATGCACCCATATTAATTCCACCAGCAATTGTGGTTACAGCAGTTAGGGCGCCGGCGCACCAGCGATCAATTGAGTAACCCGGAACAGTTTTTGGAATTCCCGCAAGAATGGCAACAGAGCGACCAATATTCATTCCTTGATCACCAGTTTGAGTTGCAGCAGCAATTGCAACCTCATCAATTTGTGCAAGCGGCACATTTGGATTTCGCTCTAATAAACCACGGATGCAACGCACCATAATGTCATCGGCTCGAGTTTGGGCATAAAGAGAGCCAGCTTTACCAAAAGGGGTTCGCACTGCATCTACTAGAACAACATTTGTGGAGGACTTAGCGGTATTGATGGCTTTACTCATGAATAACTCCTAGTTAGCGATACGGGTGCTGATGTGCGCTAAGCACTAGGTTACTCGCGAGTAGTAAAAAAGGGAATTACTTAACGAGCACTTTTTGAGGTGCAGCCTTTAAATATAAGCGCAGAACTAGGGCAAGGTAGGTGCTCCAAAGTGCCAATTGCAGCCAACTGGTGTTTACATCAAAGCCGACGGTGCCAGCTAGAAGTGAACCTGCGATTGAATCCTTGGCCATCCATGAGGAGATATCCCAGGCGTATGAGTTATTGCCAGGTAGCCAACCAAGTTC
>CAITID010000174.1 GCA_903892335.1 uncultured Actinomycetes bacterium | reverse complement strand
GCAACCCTGCTTGTTACGCCCTGGTGGTCGCTGGATCCAATTAACCCAATCAAGATGCTGGCAGTCGTGCCAGTGGGGTTAATGTGTTTGGCACTAGTCCTGGTTAATCGCAAGAGCGTTTCCTGGGGTAGTTACAAAATAGTTCTAGGGCTGATTACTTGCTTTGTCCTATGGCAAGTTTTAGTAGTTTTGGTTAGTAGTGGCGAACTCAACCAGCAGCTATTTGGATCTCAGGGTCGCAATACCGGGCTAATCACTTATTTTGCTTTCTCATTAATTTTTCTTGGTTCCGTGATTGCCTCAAATGCAGATTTGCTAAAGCGATTAGTCATCGTGGTCTTCATTGTTGGCAGTGCCTCTTTGGGTTACGGTGTAATCCAAGCGGTAGGCGGAGACCCAATTAACTGGGTTAATCCATACTCACCAGTTTTTGGCTTTTTAGGTAACCCAAACTTTCAATCTTCATTGCTTGGGGTGTTGGGAGCGATTGCATTTGCACAACTATTTGATAAAGGATTAAAGACTCAGTTCAAAGCAATCATTGGTATTTACCTGCTGATGACCTTGTATGTAATTAAAGAAACAGCATCGCAGCAAGGTTTCTTAGTTCTAGCTTTGGGTATTGGGGTTGTAGTTGGTTTGTACGTAATGCAGTTAAACCGTGGTTTGAGTATTGGTTACTGGGTACTTTCAATTCTTGGGTTCTTCGCTGTTTTGTTTGGGACACTAAATAAAGGCCCCATGGCATCGCTTCTCTATAAAGACTCAGTCACCTACCGAGGCGATTACTGGCGTGCTGGTTGGAAAATGACCGTCGATCACCCAATTTTCGGAGTGGGTATGGATAGTTATGGCGATTGGTATCGTCGTAGTAGAACTCTTGAGGCGACTTTGCGACGAGGCCCAGAGATAACAAGCAATGCAGCGCACAATGTTTTCTTAGATATTTCATCCTATGGCGGTTTTCCTCTTGTGGTTATTTACCTGGCATTAATGGCTTTGGCCATCGTTTCGGCGATAAAAGTACTAAAACGCCAATCAGCCTTTAACCCTGCCTTTGCAGGGTTGGTCGGCGGATGGGTCGCGTTTCAAGCTCAATCGATAATCAGTATCAACCAAATTGGTTTAGCTATTTGGGGTTGGGTTTTATCAGGCTTGATAATTGGGTATGAAATCAATACTAGAAGTGCTGTGGTCATAGAGCCACCCACAAAAAAGGCTCGCATGATTGGCAAACCAGCACAAAGTTCTGCTGCCTCTGTAGTGGCATTATTTGTTGCCTTTGTCTTAGGAGTAGTAGTGGGTATGCCGCCTTATGTCGCATCGGCAAGATTTAAGAGCGCGCTGGAGACAAGTAACCCCCAAGTAATTCAAGAAGCCGCCTACATTTGGCCAATTGAATCAACACGCATGATTCAAGTTGCAATGACACTTAACGACAACAAGTTAGAGGCTCAAGGATTAGAAGTTGCTGTCGATGCTGCAGAGAAATTTCCTGACAATTATGCAGTGTGGTCAACCTTGAACGTTATGAAAAGCGCGACCGCAGAACAAAAAGCACAGGCACAAAAGGAAATGCAGCGCCTTGATCCACTTAACCCGGATCTGAAATAACTCGGTAATCTAGCCCCATGCGCGTTGCAATCATCGGTCAGGGATATGTGGGCCTAACTATTGCTGTTGGCGCGGCAGGTGCTGGACATAGTGTTGTTGGGCTTGATGTTAATGATGGTTTGGTTACGGCACTTAATGCCGGCACATCACACATCGAAGGAATCACAGATACTT
>CAITID010000173.1 GCA_903892335.1 uncultured Actinomycetes bacterium | reverse complement strand
TTCATGGCACTTAATGAATCAACAATATTTCCTGATTCATCATGAACTTTGCCCTCACCCATCATGGCAAGTGCGCAATGTGAAAGTGGTGCTAAATCCCCGCTGCAACCAAGGGAGCCAAACTCAGGAACAACTGGCGTTAAATTGGCATTTAGGAAATCTGCATAGGTTTTGGCTAATTCAAATCTAACACCTGTGCGGCCAGAGGTCATTGTGCGAAGGCGCAAGAAAATAAGCGCGCGAACAACCTCGCGCTCAACAGGTGCACCAACGCCTGCAGCGTGAGATCTAATCAATGACTTTTGTAATTGAACTCGATCTTCTGGCTCAATGAATTTGTCGGCAAGTGCGCCAAAGCCGGTTGAAACACCATAGATTGCTTTGCCACCTTTGGTGTAATCATCAATATATCTACGGGAGGCATCAATTGCTTTCTTAGCTTCATCACTGATTTCAACCTTGGCGCCATAGCGTGCAACATCTATTACATCTTCAAAGCTAACTCCAGATGTATTTAGTACTACTGTTTTAGATTTTTGCGCCATGTTGCCATACCTCATCTACTAAATTAACACCTGGCCGATAAGCCAGATGAATATATGAACTCTCTTTTAGTATTACAAAATCTGCATTTGCCCCAACAGATAAATGACCAACATCGCTTCTGCGAAGTGCTTGGGCGCCACCCTTTGTGGCAGACCATAAAGCTTGCTCAGGGCTCATAAACATCTCGCGCACCGCCAGTGCAATAATCAATGGCATATTAGTTGTGTATGAACTTCCTGGGTTGCAATCTGCGGCAAGTGCCACCGTAACGCCAGCATCAAGTAATTTTCTAGCATCTGGGTATGCAGATCTAGTTGAAAACTCTGCTCCTGGCAACAAGGTGGCAACAGTTTTTGACCCTGCTAATTTTTCAATATCACTTTGATTAAAGTGTGAAACATGGTCAACGGAGGCAGCATCTAATTCAACGCCGAGTGCGACACCATCGCCTTGCTCTAGTTGGTTTGCGTGCAATCTTGGCTTCAGCCCAGCAGTAATTCCTGCCTTTAAAACTTTGCGCGCTTGCTCAGTTGTAAAGGCGCCGCGATCACAAAAGACATCTATCCACTTTGCATGTGGCTTAACTTCGGTGAGCATCGCACCACACACTAAATCAACATAATCATCAGATTTGTCCTTGTACTCACTTGGCACAACATGGGCGCCTAAGAAGGTTGTCTCCGGTGTTAATTGCTTAGCAATCAAAAGCGATCGCACCTCATCCTTAACTGTTAAGCCATACCCTGATTTAATCTCAATTGTGGTGCTTCCACTGTGGAGTGCCTCATGTTGTAAGCGCTGGGCATTACTTAACAAATCACCATCACTAGCTTTTCTAGTTAATTCAACGGTGTAGGCGATGCCACCTGCTTCATATTTTTGCCCAGCCATGCGGGCTGCAAACTCTTTGCTTCGATCTCCAGCAAAAATTAAGTGATTATGTGAATCTACAAATCCTGGGATTACACACTTTCCAGAGGCGTCAATTGTTTTTTCAGCACTTGGTGCACTTTCAGATGCGCCGATCCACTTCACCTTGCCATGCTCAATTAAAAGCCCCGCGTTACTAATTAAGCCAAGTGGTGTGCCATCGACCTCTGCGTTATTGGTTACAAGCAGGCCAATATTTTTAATCAGAGTTTGGGACATTTTTAATTACTTTTTTTAATTACTCAGTATCAAGCATTGGGATATGCACATGCTTCTCGCGTGCTGTCTTATCTGCAATCTCATAACCTGAATCCACATGGCGGATAACACCCATGCCTGGATCATTTGTTAAAACTCGAGCTAATTTTTGCGCTGCAAGTGGTGTGCCATCTGCAACTGAAACTTGGCCAGCATGAATTGAACGTCCCATACCAACGCCGCCGCCATGGTGAATTGAAACCCAAGATGCACCGGATGCCACATTTACCATTGCATTAAGTAGTGGCCAATCTGCAATTGCATCAGAGCCATCCAACATTGCTTCAGTTTCACGGTAAGGAGATGCAACAGATCCACAATCTAAGTGATCACGGCCAATCACGAT
>CAITID010000172.1 GCA_903892335.1 uncultured Actinomycetes bacterium | reverse complement strand
TGATTTTCGGCAGTTTTACTAGGTCAACACGACTGCTGCTAGATCCCGCTTTCCCTTCCTCAAAAGGAGGTATTTTCCATGCAGGAAATCACTCTTTTGGGGGGTGAAATCCTCTGAAACTACCTTCTCATTATTGAGGTAGGCACCACCTTCTTTCACGATTCTACGAGCCGCAGACTTGGAATCAACGACTCCACAGGCTGCCAAGAGATCAACCCAAGCAGGTATTTCTTGATTTTTGCCTATCTCAACTCGGGGTAGCTGCGAAAGAGCCGAATCCAAGGTGGCCAAGTCCAGTTCTGAAATATCGCCCTGGCCAAAAAGCGCCTTGGCCGCAGCTTCGGCCATATCGCAAGCAGATTTTCCGTGAATTAGAGTGGTCATTTCACGGGCTAACTCACGATGAGCCAAACGAGCACCTGGGTCCTGCTGAAGTTGCTCAATTAGAGTGTCTATTTCAGAGTGCTTCTTCATTGAAAAAACCTTTAATAGCTTTGGAATATCGGCATCATCGCAATTTAGCCAAAATTGGAAAAATTCATATGGCGAAGTCATTTCTGGATCCAGCCAAATCGCACCACTAGCGGTTTTACCAAACTTGCTGCCGTCGGATTTAGTTAACAAGGGAACCGTTAAAGCATGTGCACTGCCGCCTTCAACCTTACGAATTAAATCCAGGCCAGCCACAATATTGCCCCATTGATCGCTACCGCCGATTTGCAGCGTGCAATTGTTTCGACGAAAAAGTTCAAGATAATCAAAAGCCTGTAGAACTTGATAAGAGAATTCAGTGTAAGAAATACCGCCTGCTTCTAATCTTGATGCCACTGAATCCTTTGACAACATCTGATTAACACTAAAGTGCTTTCCAATATCACGTAGAAATTCAAGAGCTGAAACCGGCTTGGTCCAGGCCAGGTTATTAACTAATACGGCGCCCGTACTTTTATCCTTAAAATCGATAATCATCTCTAGCTGCCTGCGAATTCGAGCAACCCAATCTGCAACTATCGCCTCATCATTTAGTGAACGCTCTTCATTTCGCCCACTTGGATCTCCAACTAAACCAGTTGCCCCGCCAACTAATGGGATTGGCTTATGACCAGCTAGTTGAAACCGTTTTAAGACCAAACAAACAACTAAATTCCCAAGATGCATACTGGGGGCGGTTGGGTCGACTCCTAAATACAGAGTGATTGGCTTGTTCATGGCCTCAGTGAGTGATTTGAGATCAGTCGTTTGAGCGATTAAACCACGCCACTGCAAATCAGCTAGAAGATCTTGCGAACTGGTTGCACTCATTGGGAGATCATGCCCGAAAAGCTCTCTCGGATGCGGGAGATTTGGGAGCCGTATCGATTAAGCACCTTATCTAGCTCTTTAATTGATGCCTCCACGGATTTAGGAGCGGTTCCCATCGGAGAATTTCTAGATTTAACCGCGGCCTCCACAGTTAGTAATTGGAAAAGGTCAGTATCTAGCTCTGGATGAAGAACTGATAACTGTTCCTTTGGAATCTGATGCAATTCTAAATTGTGGCTTTCACAATATTGAACATACTTACCGGCCACTTCGTGCGCTATTGCAAATGCAACTCCTTTTTTCGCTAAGTAATCCGCAATCTCAGTTGCTAATGAGAATCCAGATGCTGCAAATCTTGAAATGTTTTCATTCTTAAAATCTGCACTTTCAACCATGCCAGTAACTGCAGGTAATAACATTAGTAGCTGATCCACTGAATCAAAGATTGGTTCTTTATCTTCTTGTAGATCACGGTTATAAGCAAAAGGCAAAGCTTTTAGAACAACAAGTAAACTTGTTAAATTGCCAATAAATCTTCCGCTCTTGCCACGAGCTAATTCGGCTGCGTCAGCATTTTTCTTCTGCGGCATAATCGATGATCCGGTTGAATACGCATCCGCGATTTCAACAAAATTAAACTCTGAACTCGACCACAGAACGAATTCCTCTCCTATACGAGAGAGATGAACACCGATCATTGCCATAATAAAAAGTGCTTCCGCTGCAAAATCACGATCACTGACTGCATCAATACTGTTTTGCTGTGCCCCGCTAAAACCAAGTTGTTTCGCTTTTTCCTCAGGTGAAGGTTGAAGCGGTGAACCAGATAACGCTCCAGCGCCAAATGGTGAGAGGCTATTGCGCCTTTGCCAATCTAAGATTCGATCAATATCGCGTGCCAATGCATAAGAATGCTTGGTTAGCTCTTGGGCGAAAGAAATTGGTTGAGCATGTTGAGTATGGGTGAAACCAGGGGCAATAGTTTGTAAGTGCGATGAAGCCTGCGAATTAAAAGCTGATATTAAATTCTGCAAAAGCGTTGCAATTTCAAGAAGATGATCAATTAAATATAATTTAAAATCAGTAACCACCAGATCATTTCTAGAACGACCTGCTCTTATTGAGCTGCCGATTGATCCACACTCACTGATTAATCCACGCTCAATTGCGCTATGGACATCCTCATCAGTTTCATCGTAGAAAAAGCTGCCCTCTCCTATTTTTTTAGCCAG
>CAITID010000171.1 GCA_903892335.1 uncultured Actinomycetes bacterium | reverse complement strand
GTTTTTGTGCAAAAACAATCTCAATCAAAGTTCGGTTTGCAGATTTTAAAACAATTACTCGATCTAAAACTTTAGATCAACCAATCTCTGGCACAAAGGAGAGCTTTGAGGTGGCTAAAAAACTTTACCAAGATCTAAAAATTGATCGAGCCCGGATCAGAATGGTTGGCGTATCGCTAGAGGGCTTAATTTTGGCGCAGGATTCATCCGAACAATTACTGCTAGGTCAGCGCGATGTTGGTTGGCGCCAGGCGGACTCGGCGATTGATCGGGTTAAGGCCAAGTTTGGTCGGGCCAGTGTTCGCCCGGCACGCTTGGTTTCACCGAGTGATGAAGATTAATTGCCTTCGGTTTCCCTGCCGATAAAATCTGCTCTATATTTCGAATATGGGCCTATCCGATCACGAACTCAAGGTATTAGCTGAGATGGAGGCTGCTCTGGATCAAGAGGATCCAAAGCTTCGCTCGACCTTAACGGGTAAGGTTCGCACCAAGGAGTCATCAAAAGCTTTATTGGGTGTTGGAACATTTCTACTTGGCTTAATCGCCTTAATCACCGCCTTGATCGCAAAATCCACCCCGATTGGCGTAGCAGCCTTTCTACTTTCTTTAATTGGCCTAATTTTGGTTTTAAGTAATCTAACTGTTGGCGCTGCAGGTTCGGGCAAGGCCAAGCGGGTCAAAAAGCCTGGCTGGTCTGCGACCCTAAATGAGCGCTGGGATCAACGTGGTGAGGATCGATAGATCCAAGTGAGTATTAGTGAACCGCCCGCCAAGGGCGGTTTTTTTATGCCCAAATACTGAAGGGGTTGGGTGTGGAGGATTTGGAGGAGAAGTGGGTGAGGGGGGTTGAAAGTGGGGAAAAAGGGAGTAAAGTGGTGACCTGAGCTTTTTCCTGAGCGTGAAAGGGGGTCATCAATGTTCTTGGGTACACACGAGCCAAAGCTTGATGAGAAGGGTCGTTTGATCCTGCCCGCCCGTTTCCGGGATGAGTTATCCGAAGGTTTAGTAATTACTAAGGGTCAAGAACGCTGTCTTTATGTATTTCCCGCAAATGAGTTTTCATTAATTACCGAACGCTTGCGTCAAGCACCAGTTACTGAAAAGAAATCACGTGATTACTTACGTGTGATGTTTGCTGGAGCACATGATGAAGTTCCAGATAATCAAGGTCGCGTAAATATTCCTGCTGGTCTTCGTACTTATGCATCACTTGAAAAAAACTGCGTAGTTATTGGCGCAAATACCAGATTAGAAATTTGGGATTCAACAACTTGGAACGCTTACTTAGCAGATCGTGAAAAAACATTCTCTGATGTTTCTGAGGAGGTACTACCCGGACTGTTCTAGATATCAATTTCGGCCACCGCCACTCACTAAAGATTCGCGGCGCCACTTCCCCGGTGCCGCGCATAACTTTAAAGAGTTCGACTCCGTCGGCTAGATCTAGCGAATTAATTCGTTAAATCTTTCAAGCCACCTAGTGGCGGTGACCAAAGTTGATATCAATTAATTACCAAATGAATAAGACAGCAATAAATTTCAAACCAGCTAGATGAAAGGGGAAGTAGATGAGTACAGAGTTAAAGCATGTGCCAGTTGCACTTGAGCGTTGCATTGAACTACTTGCCCCAGTCATTACCAAAAGTTCACACCCAGTAATAATCGATTGCACACTTGGATTAGGTGGCCACGCCAAGGTATTACTAGAGCGATTTAGCAATCTGCATTTAATTGGAATCGACCGGGATCAATCTGCCTTAGATCTAGCGGCTAAAACTTTGTCACCAATGATTGATCGGGTGAGTTTAGTTCATGCAACATATGATCAAATTGAGCAGATTTTGGCTGATTTAAAGATTGATAAAGTAGATGGAATTTTATTTGATCTAGGTGTTTCATCTATGCAGCTAGATGAAGCAAGCAGAGGGTTTGCTTATTCACAAAGTGCGGCGCTGGATATGCGAATGGATCAAAGCTCGGAGCTAACTGCTGCAATCGTTCTAAATACCTACTCACATGGTCAGTTAGCAAAGCTGCTACAAAGATTTGGTGAAGAAAAGTTCGCCAGCAAAATCGCTGAAAACATCATCAAAGCCAGAGATGCTGGAAGCTTAAATACAACTACAGATTTGGCTGAGATTGTTAAGGCTTCAATACCAGCACCAGCCCGTCGCACTGGTGGAAACCCAGCCAAGCGAACCTTCCAAGCACTGCGAATTGAAGTAAATCAAGAGTTATTGATTCTAGAACGCGCACTACCAGCAGCACTTGCTTCGATAAAGGTCGGTGGTCGCATCGTTGTGATGTCCTACCAATCACTTGAAGATCGAATTGTTAAATCATGTTTTGCAGAAGCCACCAAAAGCAATACACCGCTTGGGCTACCAATGGAGTTACCGAATTCAGCAGCGAAATTTAAATTGTTACTAAATGGCAGTGAAGCAGCTGATTTGAGTGAACAAGAAATTAATCCGCGATCTCAATCAATGCGGCTTCGGGCGATTGAAAGAGTGGCGGCATAAACCATGGCGATATTTGATTTTGCACCGGCGATTGAGCGCTCACG
>CAITID010000170.1 GCA_903892335.1 uncultured Actinomycetes bacterium | reverse complement strand
GCCTTTATTCCATCTGGTTTAACTCTGCGTTTATTTGGTGATGCCAATGATTATGTAGGCAAAGGATTATCTGGTGGTCGAATAATTGTGCGACCAGATGAGGCGGCGATCTTAAAATCAAATGAGAATGTGATTGCTGGAAATGTTATTGGCTATGGCGCAACCTCTGGTGAGATCTATATTCGCGGCGTAGTTGGCGAGAGGTTTTGTGTGCGAAATTCTGGCGCAACAGCGGTGGTCGAGGGAGTGGGCGATCATGGCTGTGAATACATGACTGGTGGCACAGTAGTGGTCCTAGGAGATATTGGCCGAAATTTTGCAGCTGGCATGTCTGGCGGTAGAGCCTTTGTGTTAGATCTTGATCAAAGGTTAGTAAATCCTGAAATGGTAGATGTAATTAGCATTCCAGATGATCAAGAGCAGATTCTGTTTAACGTAATTCAAACTTTCTACAAAGAAACTCAATCCCAAGTCGCAAAAGTTATTGTTGATAACTGGTCGACTCAAAAACAGCGGCTTTCATTAATCATGCCGCGAGATTACGCCCGCGTCTT
The DNA here is from genome assembly GCA_903892335.1 of uncultured Actinomycetes bacterium. Taxonomy (GTDB): domain Bacteria; phylum Actinomycetota; class Actinomycetes; order Nanopelagicales; family Nanopelagicaceae; genus Nanopelagicus. The sequence goes on along the minus strand of CAITID010000170.1, from coordinate 2,405 downwards.
AGAGGTAATGGCTAAGGCAACTCGTGAAGGCATGCCAGTTGATGGGGCAGTCATGGCGGCGATCAATGGGTGATCCAAAAGGATTTTTAAATACACCGCGCGAATTACCAAAGCGGCGGCCAGTTGATGTTCGCATAAAAGATTGGAAAGAGGTTTACCTCGAGCAGGATTTTACCGATCTACAAAAACAAGCAGGTCGCTGCATGGATTGTGGAATTCCCTTTTGCCATCAAGGCTGCCCGCTAGGCAACTTAATCCCAGAGTGGAATGAATTGATTTGGCGGAATGAAAAAGAAGAGGCAATAGATCGCCTTCATGCAACAAATAATTTTCCAGAATTTACTGGTCGCCTTTGCCCAGCCCCTTGTGAGACCGCATGTGTAATTGTTATCAATGCAGATGCAGTAACAATTAAGCAGGTTGAGCTTCGAACAATTGAGGAAGCGTTCTTAGAAAAACGAGTTAAACCTTTAGCCCCAGATAGATTAACTGGAAAAACTATTGCCGTAATTGGCTCAGGACCTGCTGGTTTAGCTGCTGCTCAGCAATTAACTAGAGCCGGACACACTGTGGCAGTTTATGAACGCGCAGATAAAATTGGTGGCCTACTTAGGTATGGAATTCCAGAGTTTAAAATGGAGAAATCAATTATTGATCGAAGAATTTTCCAGATGGAACAAGAGGGCACAAGATTTAGAAGTGGTGTAAATGTTGGAGTAGATATAACTGGCGCGCAGCTTCGCAGTAAGTATGACGCAGTAGTTGTAGCAATCGGTGCTACAAATTGGCGCGATCTTAATGTGCCGGGCCGAGATGCAATCGGTGTTTATCAGGCAATGGAGTATCTACCATGGGGAAACAAACAAGCATTGGGAGAGGTTGCGGCTCCACCAATTAACGCAGATGGTAAAGATGTAATCATTTTAGGTGGTGGCGATACTGGCGCAGATTGTTTAGGTACTGCAATTAGGCAAGGTGCTAAATCTGTTACTCAACTTGAAATTATGCCAAGACCTACGGATGAGCGGCCCGATTCACAACCATGGCCAACCTATCCAATGATTTATCGTGTTAGCAGCGCGCATGAAGAAGCTGGAGAGCGCATCTACTCTGTTTCAACTCAAGAGTTTACAAAGGATGGTGCTGGCAATTTAACTGGGCTTAAGTTAGTTGAGACTCAATTAATAAATGGCAAATTCGAGCCAGTTGCTGGATCTGAAAAAGTCATTCCAGCGGACCTCGTATTTTTGGCTATGGGATTTACTGGACCAGAAAAATCGCAACTACTCGATCAACTTGAAGTAGAAGTTGATGAGCGAGGAAATATTAAGCGTGATCAAAGTTATGCCACCAAAACCGAAGGTGTATTCATCTGCGGTGATGCCGGGAGAGGTCAATCCCTAATTGTTTGGGCAATCGCAGAGGGTAGAAGCGCCGCCGCATCGGTGGATGAATACTTAACTGGCAACACTCAACTGCCTTCGCCAATAGAGCCAACCGCTAAACCAATGATGGTTTAAGGTAGCCAAATGCGCCGGGCAAAAATTGTTTGTACCATCGGTCCTGCCGTTGAATCAGTGGAGAAGATCGCTGAATTAGTCGATGCTGGTATGAATATGGCCCGCCTAAATCTTTCCCATGGTGATCACACCGAACACCAGATTCGCTTGGATATGGTTCGAGCAGCCGCAAAAAAATCTAATAAACCAGTTGCGGTTCTAGTAGATCTACAAGGACCCAAGATTCGCTTGGCTAGATTTGCAGATGGCCCGCATGAATTATCTCGCGGGGATATCTTCACAATTACAACTGATGATGTTGATGGCACAAAAGAGCGTGTTGGAACAACGTACAAAGGGCTGCCAGGAGATTGCAAGGCTGGTGATTACATATTAATTGATGATGGAAAAGTTACGGTTCAAGTAACAAAGGTTTCTGCCAATGAGGTTGTAACAACGGTAATTCAACCAGGCATGGTTAGTAATAATAAAGGTTTGAATTTACCTGGAGTTGCCGTATCTGTGCCTGCCTTATCTGAGAAAGATAAAGCTGATCTTCGCTGGGGCTTAAAGGCCGGCGCTGATTTCATCGCTTTATCATTTGTAAGAAGCGCTGCAGATCTAAAAGATGTGCATGCAATCATGGATGAAGTAGGAATTCGCATTCCAGTAATTGCCAAGATTGAAAAACCTCAAGCTGTAGAGAATTTACAAGAGATCGTGGACGCCTTTGATGGAATCATGGTGGCCCGCGGTGATCTTGGAGTAGAGCTGCCAATTGAGGAAGTTCCTATGGTTCAAAAGCGATGCATCACTTTGGCCCGCGAAAGTGCTAAGCCGGTAATTGTGGCAACTCAAATGCTTGACTCAATGATTTCAAACTCACGGCCAACTAGAGCAGAAGCT
>CAITID010000169.1 GCA_903892335.1 uncultured Actinomycetes bacterium | reverse complement strand
GGTGAAGATAGTCTGGTTATAGATTTGAAAGATCAAATTTCCAGTAAGTTCCATCGAGCCACAACTTTTGGTTGGGCTCCAAGATTTTTGCACTCAACTGGGCAGTTCCATAAAGGCGGTCCTGCAAATGGTGGTTTTATCCAAATTACTTGCGAGCCCACAGAAGAGCTACCAATTTCAGGAATGAAGATCTCATTTAAACAATTGATTGTTGCTCAAGCCCTCGGTGATAGCGCAGCGCTGCAAGGTAGAGATCTGCCATTTCTGCAGATACATTTAAAGGAGAAAAAAAGCGGGATTGCTAATCTAATTAACGAGATTGCAAAAGCTTAATCTTCACCCTGCATTTTTTTAATCGCATTATCTAGAATCTTTGTCGCCTCAGCCTCGGTACGGCGCTCTTTTACATAAGCCAAGTGAGTTTTGTAAGGCTCATTCTTTACCGGTGAAGGTGGTTTATTTTTATCTCTTCCTGCTGGGTAACCACAACGCGGGCAATCCCATTCAGCCGGTATTTCTACTGTGCCATCTTCAGCAAAAGAAGGTTTAGTTTCATGACCATTTGCACACCAATATGAAACTCTAAAGCGAGCAATCGCTTCTCCGCGCTCTGCTTCACCCATTGGACCTGCGCCAACGCGCGAGCCTCTAATTGCGCTTCCACCGGCCATGATTCCTCCTTGTTAATTACTGCAGATCGATAAAAATTATTTAAGAATCAAACTCAAAGCTATTGCAGAAGCCAACCAGATACCGCCAACTACGATAGTGATGCGATCTAAATTCTTTTCTACCACTGAGGAGCCGCCATATGTGGAAGAAATTCCACCACCAAATAGATCAGATAAACCAGAGCCTTTGCCTTTGTGTAGCAAAACCAAAATAATCATCAGAATGCTAGATAAAATCAGGATGATTGATAGCGCTAAGTTCATTTACTCACCTTCACATATTTAATGGGGACTGCAAAACAGAATGGGCCAAGGATACTAGATCCTCAGATAAATCTTAATTAACCGGCTTTGACAGGCTTAACACCCGATGGAATTTAGAGATTCGAGCGAACTCTTCGGGATCAAGTGAGGCGCCACCAACTAGAACGCCATCGATATCGGCCTCTTTCATGATTTCCAAAATATTAATTGACTTCACCGATCCACCGTAGAGAATTCGACAATTATCAGCAATTTCATCGCTACCAATTTTGCGCAGCTCACCTCTGATTGCGCCACAAACCTCTTGCGCATCCTCTGCAGTGGCTGTCTTGCCAGTGCCAATAGCCCATACAGGTTCATAAGCAATAACAATCTTTTTCAAATCTGGTTTATGAAATCCCTTAAGGGCGCCTCGCAACTGTTCTAGCACATGAGCAATATGAGATCCTGCTTCGCGAATCGATAGCTCTTCACCGATACACAAGACAGGTTTAATTTCATTTGCTAAAGCAGCTTTTATTTTGCTATTTACTAGTGAATCACTCTCACCATGGTTAGTGCGTCGCTCACTATGACCGATCAAAACATAGGTACATCCAATTTTTGCAAGCATTGATCCAGATATCTCTCCAGTGTAAGCACCAGAAGTTGCCGCCGAAATATCTTGGGCGCCATAAACCAAACGTAATCGATCACCATCTACTAAAGTTTGAACAGAACGTAGATCTGTAAATGGTGGAAAAATCGCTACCTCAACCGCATCATGATCGCGGTCCTCAAGTGAATAAGCTAATTTTTGCGTCACTGCAATTGCCTCTAGATGATTCAAATTCATCTTCCAGTTGCCAGCGATTAATGGTTTACGCATCTCATCCCCTAACTTAACGCAAGCAAGCCTGGTAGCTCTTTGCCCTCAAGGTATTCAAGTGAGGCGCCACCACCGGTTGAAATATAGCCAAAAGAGTCATCTTTAAAGCCAAGTTTGCGAACGGCAGCTGCCGAGTCTCCCCCGCCAACAACTGATAAACCAGAAACCTCTGTTAAAGCCTGGGCAATTGCCTTTGTACCACCAGCAAAATTCTCAAATTCAAAAACACCCATCGGGCCATTCCAAAAAACAGTTTTACACTTAACTATCTCCTGCGCAAAATTTTTCGCACTTTCTACCCCAATATCTAGTCCCATTGAATCAACCGGAATCTCATCCGCTGAAACAAGAACCGCTGATGTTTTATCAGAAAATTCTGCGCCTACTAAAATATCAGTTGGCAGTAAAATTCTTACGCCCAATTCTTTTGCCCTAATCAACAATTTCTGAACCACTTCAAATAATTCGGGCTCTACAAGTGATTTACCAATCTGCTTTCCTTGAGCTGCTAAGAATGTAAAAACCATGCCGCCACCTACTGCGATTAAATCAACCTTATCCAGCAAATTAGATATCACAGCAATTTTGTCTGAAACTTTGGCCCCACCAAGAATTACCGCATAAGGCCTAATTGGTTCACTTGTTAACCCTTCTAAAACTTTAATCTCAGCAGAAACTAAATCACCAGCTGCGTGCGGCAAGAGATTTGCTAACTCATAAACGGAGGCATGTTTTCTATGAACAGCGCCAAAGCCATCACCTACGTAAACATCTCCATAGTTACTCAGTTCTATCGCTAATTTTTCTCGCTCAGCCTGATCTTTACTGGTCTCAGCTGCTTCAAATCTTATATTTTCAAGAAGTAAAATCTGTCCTGGTTTTAACTTTCTACATTTGCCGGATTGTCCAGTTATCTCAGATGAGAATTCCACTGCAACACCAAGCCATTGACTTAAGCGAATGGCAACCGGTGCTAATGACATTTCCAGATTACGCTCACCTTTTGGTCTGCCTAAGTGAGCAATAATTACGATAGAACAGTTGGCAGCCAGTAGTTTCCTAATGGTTGGAATTGAAGCGACTATGCGACCATCATCTAAAATTACACCATTCTTGATTGGCACATTTAAATCGCAACGTAGAATTACTCGAGTAGATTCTAGTTTTAGATCACTTAATTTTTTTACTTTCATTAAGATTAAAGTGATTTACCAATGTATTGGATCAAATCAACTAATCGATTTGAGTAACCCCACTCATTGTCATACCAACCTACAACTTTTACTTGTGTGCCAATGACTTTTGTTAAACCAGCATCAAAAATACATGATGCAGGATCGGTAACAATATCAGCGGAGACAATTGGATCTTCGGTATAAGTTAAATACCCCTTCAGGCTGCCTTCACTAGCCTTTTTGATAGCAGCATTAATCTGCTCAACATTGACCTCTTTAGCTAATTCAACAGTTAGATCAGTAGCTGATCCTGTTGGAACTGGAACTCGCATTGCAAAACCATCTAATTTTCCTTTTAGCTCTGGAATAACTAATGAGATCGCCTTAGCAGCTCCCGTTGAGGTAGGAATGATTGATAGCGCAGCAGCTCGAGATCGGCGCAGATCTTTATGTGGGAAATCCAAAATAACTTGATCATTTGTATATGCGTGGATTGTTGTCATCAAGCCTCTGACAATTCCAAACTCATCATTTAACACCTTAGCCATTGGTGCCAGGCAGTTAGTTGTGCATGAAGCGTTTGAAATAATGTTGTGCTTGGCTGAATCATATTTTTCGTGATTTACACCCATCACGATCGTTATATCTTCATCACTAGCAGGAGCGGAGATAATTACTTTCTTTGCACCCGCGGTAATGTGCTTTTGCGCATCCGCTGCCTTAGTAAAGATTCCAGTGGATTCAACAACTACATCTACTCCTAATTTACCCCAAGGGATATTTGCAGGATCGCGCTCGGCACTCACCGTAATAGTTTTCCCGGCAACTGTAATTGTGGTGTCTGTATGTGTTACTGGTTTGTTTAATCTACCTAGAATTGAGTCATACTTTAAAAGGTGAGCAAGGGTGGCATTATCAGTTAAATCATTGATGGCTACAATTTCAAAATTAGCCCCAGATTCAAGGGATGCTCGCAGAAAATTCCGACCGATTCGACCAAATCCATTAACGCCAACTTTAAGCATCTTTAACCCTTATCTATACGAAAATTATTATCACCACATCGTGATGGCGTAATCTTATCAGTTGCTAGATTGAATTAATTAAGTAAATCTGGGCTCACACTTGCCTCGGTATCAGGTATCCCTAGATCGCGAGCACGCTTATCGGCCATGGCTAACAATCTTCTAATTCGACCAGCTATTGCATCTTTTGTCATTGGCGGTGAAGCCAGTGAACCCAGCTCTTCTAAACTTGCTTGTCCGTGATTAACCCGCAGTTCACCCGCCTCTTTCAAATGTGTTGGGATCTGCTCACCCAAAATCTCCATCGCTCGTTGTACTCGAGCAGATGCTGCCACTGCCGCTCTAGCTGATCTGCGTAAATTAGCATCATCAAAATTAGCTAATCGATTTGCAGTAGCGCGCACTTCGCGGCGCATTCTGCGTTCCTCCCAAGCTAATACGGTTTCATGAGCACCTAATCTAGTTAGCAAGGCGCCAATTGCATCGCCATCTCTAATTACAACTCGATCTACATTCCTTACCTCTCGAGCTTTAGCGGTAATTCCCAATCTGCGCGCCGCACCAACTAATGCAAGAGCAGCCTCTGGACCTGGACAGGTAATTTCAAGTGCCGATGATCTACCGGGCTCAGTTAAAGATCCATGAGCTAGGAAAGCACCGCGCCAAGCAGCCTCTGAATCACAAATCGCAGCCGAAACAACTTGTGGTGGCAGGCCACGAATTGGTCTATTACTTGAATCAACTAAACCTGTTTGGCGAGCAAGAGCATCCCCATCAGCTAATACCCGAACTATGTATCTACTGCCTTTGCGAATTCCGCTGGCGGAGACTACTGATAACTCACTTTCATGCCCAAAAACTTCAGCAATATCTTTGCGCAATCTACGTGCAACTTGAGCAGTATCTAGTTCAACTTCAATGATTATCTTGCCTGCTGAAATATGAAGACCACCGGCAAAACGCAGTAGCGCCGATACCTCAGCCTTGCGACAACAAGGTTTAGTCACAGAGAGTCTGCTTAACTCATCCTTTACCGCTTCAGTCATTGCCATGTGGTTATCTAAGCAGATTTGTCTGCAAAATGTGGCTGAAAGCTAAAAATAATTTCTTTGGATCATGGTGGAATGTTTGCTTAT
>CAITID010000168.1 GCA_903892335.1 uncultured Actinomycetes bacterium | reverse complement strand
GTGCAATCTCGTAAGAAGTTTTGTTTAGCTTATGGATTTGCCGGCACTTTTAATTTTGGAAAATTAGGTAAGGCCTCCCGAGTTGCATCTGCGGCGGACCGAAAAGCAGATCGCAAAACTGCAATTAACATCTTCCTACAGTCAGCTGGATTAGCACTTGGCATCACTGTGGTTTACACAACTTTGGCGATCATATTTAACTAATGAGGTCAGCACCAAAGGCACTACACATAGTGCTCAATGGAGTTGTTGAGGACTCTCGAGTTTTAAAGATGGCTTGGTCATTAGGAAATGCTGGCTGGGATGTTTTAGTTTGTGGCTCAACACCTTCTGGCAAAGTTGATAAGTTAAGTATTGGATATGCAAATATTGAACGATTACAAATTAAATATGTAATTAATCAAAGATTAATTGCAAAGCTACTTAGAAAGATTAGGAACAGATTACGCAGGATTGCAGAAGTATTATTACCAGGATCAAAACCGGCAATTCCTAATTACCAGCGATCCCAAAAGGCCTTAATACCGATTGTTCAAAGATTTTCACCCGATGTAATTCATGCCCATGATTACACCGCACTTACCGTAGCTACTGAGATAACCCAAATACTTAGAGCACAAGGCAAAAAAGTTTCACTCATCTACGATGCACATGAGTACGTGCCAGGTGTTTCACATCTGACTAAGCCACTAGCAAATGCGTACATCAAGGCAGAACGTGACGGTGTGAAGGTTGCAGATGCGGTACTTAGCGTGAGTAAGCCAATGTCAGATTTATTGATTCCTCAACTGCGAATAAAAAAGCGCCCAGTCATTGTGGCGAACGATCCACTCTTTGCTGGGCAACAAAAATCAAAATTAAATCTTCGAAAACTCTGCGGCATCGGAAATAAAACACCATTACTGGTTTACTCCGGAGCAGTCGCGCCCCAACGCGGCCTATCAACTGTAATCACTGCGCTCACTAAATTACCTGGCGTGCACCTAGCTTTAATTGCCAACCCAGAGAATGCAACGGTAAAGGCATTACAAATAGAGGCAAGTGCTGTGGCAGATCGCTTCCATGTGATTCCATATGTAGCAAATTCAGAGTTAGTCTCTTTCCTATCAACAGCTAACATCGGCCTAATTCCGCTTCATCATAAGTTAAATCATGAGATCTCCTTAATCACAAAATTTGGTGAGTACATGCAAGCTAAGTTGCCAATTATTGTCAGTGATGTAAAGACCATGGCAGCGGAAGTCAGACGTCTTAAAAATGGTGAGGTTTTTATCGCTGAAAATGTTAACTCCTTTGTTGCTGCAGTTAACAAGGTACTAGCTAATGAAAAGCGATATAAAAAGGTTTATACCAAAACAGTTCTTAAGCAACGCAGTTGGGAGCTGCAAGCCAAGGTATTGGTAGATCTTTACAATAAATTAGTCGACGTAAAGCCAAAGATTAGAAAAGGTAGGCCATTTACAATTAAATATTAATTAGCTGGTGCGCCAATTACCCGAACTCTAATTCCAGCAAATTTATCGCCTGTTAATGCCCGCCGGCCATCTACAACCGCTTTTACTCCTGGAAAATCTGCTGAACTTAATCTCTTATACTCAGCGTGATCTGCCTGCAGAATCATGCCATCGACAGATTCACCGATTTTATATGGCGTGAAGCCAAGTGATTTAATCTCATCATCGGTAT
>CAITID010000167.1 GCA_903892335.1 uncultured Actinomycetes bacterium | reverse complement strand
TATGCAAATCCGATCGTTGCCTTAGCTATTTTTGATGGTTCATTATTTGCCCTTTATTTCACTCCATTATTTGGAGATTTAATGTTGAGTCATAGCGGTCATTTATTTATGAATATACATTTTATAATCGCCGGCTATTTATTCTTCCAGGCAATTATTGGGATCGATCCATCGCCAATTAAAATCCCATATATTGTGAAGATTGTTGTGTTGTTTGCGGCAATGAGCATTCATGCATTTTTCTCAATCGCCTTAATGTCATCATCTACATTGCTAGACAACGGCTACTTCGCAGCACTTGAGCGGCCTTGGGCGACAGATTTGTTAGCTGATCAAAACTTAGGTGGCGCAATTGGTTGGGCAATGGGTGAGATCCCAATCTTGCTTGCTTTAGTCGCAACTTTTATTCAATGGATTAGGGATGATAAAAAGGAGAGCGGCCGGATTGATCGGGCGGCCGAACGCGCTGCTGCAATGGGTGAAGATGATGACCTAGCAAAGTACAACCGATACTTATCCCAATTAAACGCTCGCGATAATTCAGATTAGGATTGGCACATGGCATTTTCGGCAGAATCAAATATGGCACCACTTTATGGTGATGAGTATCAAGCACTTCGAGAAAGTGTTAACGCACTAGCTCAGAAAAAGATTTTGCCATTCGCCCATGATGTTGATGAAAATGCGCGCTATCCGCAAGAAGCGGCCGATGCTTTACAGCAAGCCGGTTTAGCAGCAGCACATGTGCCGGAGGAGTTTGGTGGTCAAGGTGCTGATGCACTTGCAACTGTCATCATTATCGAAGAGGTTGCCAGAGTTTGCGGCGCAGCTTCATTAATTCCAGCGGTGAATAAGTTGGGATCAGTCCCATTATTAATTGGTGCTAGTCAGGAACAAAAGAAAAAGTATTTAACTCAGCTCGCCCAAGGTAAAGGTTTTTCATACTGTCTCTCTGAATCAGAGGCGGGCTCAGATGCAGCAGCAATGAAAACCAAAGCTGTTAAATCTGGTGATAAATGGATTTTATCTGGCAGCAAAAAATGGATTTCAAACGCAGGTGTTTCTGAGTTTTACACAGTACTTGCAACCACTGATCCAACTAAAGGCAGCAAAGGTATTTCTGCTTTTATTGTAGAAAAATCAGACGCTGGCGTTTCATTTGGTGCACATGAGAAGAAGATGGGTTTTAGAGGATCACCTACCCGCGAAGTTTATTTTGATAATGTCGAGTTAACACAAGATCGCTTAATTGGTGAGGTTGGAACTGGATTTGGTCTTGCCATGAAGACACTTGATCACACCAGAATCACAATTGCTGCGCAAGCACTTGGTATTGCGCAAGGTGCATTTGATGTGGCGAAGCGGTACTCACACGAGCGTCAACAATTTGGAAAACCAATTTTTGATTTTCAAGCAATTCAATTTATGTTGGCTGATATGGCAATGCAGATTGAGGCTGCTAGGACTTTAACTTATGCAGCAGCTGTAAAGAGTGAACGTGGTGAAACAGATTTAACTTTTTTCTCAGCAGCCAGTAAGTGTTTCGCAACCGATGTTGCCATGAAGGTAACCACAGATGCTGTGCAAGTACTAGGTGGATATGGTTATGTAAGTGATTATCCAGTTGAGCGGATGATGCGGGATGCAAAACTTACGCAAATCTATGAAGGAACCAATCAAATTCAACGAATTGTAATGGCTCGAAATCTAGATACTTTAAATTAAAAACTAACCAGCAAATCTAATTATCGTACTTGGTGTGGCTGCCGCATTTACCCGTTGATCAAACTCAGTTACTGGCAAAGAATCACTAGTTATCTCACCAGGGTGAACAAGTGCAATCTTCCAAGCATTACTTTTTGCTAGCGCGCGATCATATGAGCCGCCACCTTGGCCTAATCGGTTTCCACTTTGATCGATGTGAAGTGCTGGAACAATAATTACATCTAGTTGTGGCTCTACCGCGGCACCAATTGGTTCAAATACCTTCCCAACCTTCTTTAAGTTTTTAGGATTGCCATCCCATAACACCCACTCTAAATCATTATTTTTTAAGGTACGAGGTAGGTAAATGTGAATGCCATCTGCAATTAATTTTTGATTTAAATCCTCTGTACTTGGTTCAACCCCGTATGAAACATAGGAGGCAATACTTTGTTTTCCAATAATTTCTGTGGCAGTGATGATATGTAGCCAGGAATCATTAATAAATGAATCGGCACGTTGCCTGCGATATTGATCTCTTAATAGCGTTTTTGCTTGGCTAATCTCATCTTTGCTCACGCCATTACCTTAATTTATCTATGGTGCAAAGTAGGGTTTAGGTATGGATCAAAGTATTTCGGTTGCGCAATTTCAAGAGAAACTGCTTGAGTTAGCACAACCCCTTGCTCCGCTAGACCTGCCTTTACTTGATGCTCATGGCGCAACCCTTTCCAGTAATTTAATGGTGGATGATCAACTGCTCTTAAAAGCTGGAGATCGAATCGGATCTACTCAAATCGGATTAGCTGCCTCTTTGGGCTTAGACCGCCTGCCTTGCCGACCACATCCTCGGGTTGTAATCATTTCAGCGGGCGATGATTTAGTTGAGCCTGGAAGTAAGTTGGCAGATGATGATGATGAATTTGAAAGTAACTCATGGTTTCTAACTACCTTTGTACGTGAAATTGGTGCACATGCTTTTCGAGTACACACGATTGCACAAAATGAAGAAGTTTTAAAATTAATTGTCGAAGATCAATTGGTAAGAGCAGACCTAATTGTTATCAGCGGGGAATCAAAGGATGAATCATTTGAATTGATTAACTCTGTATTAAGCAGTTTAGGTGAGATCAGCACAGTGCTACCAAATTTAGCCGAAAGTGGAAAACACAGTTTTGGAAGTATCGGACCAGATAAGACTCCAGTAATCGCACTTCCTGGTGAACCACTAGCTAACTTCCTCTCAGCAGAGCTTTTCATTAGACCAATGATTTTAAAGATGTTGGGATATCGGGGAATTTATCGAAATAGCAAAAAGATTAAATTAGATTTTGAAGTATCTGGAGTAGATGGTCAGGCAAATTATCTCCGCGGCAAAATTGGGAGTGAAAAGCAGATTGCTTTGCTGCCAGATCAAGGTGCTATCTCAACTATCTCCGCCGCTGACTGTTTAATCTATTTGCCGGAGAAAACTACAAAGATTGATAAAGGAGAGAGTGTAGAAGTTATCTTTCTACAAGGAGATCTAGTTTGAAAAAGATTACTGATCATGAGTTGATTTTAAAACCAATTCGTTTTAGAGATAAAACGCAATGGGATGAAGTACGTGCGATTAATCGTGATTGGTTATCACCATGGGAAGCCACTAGACCACAAGTAGATCAAAACCATCCACTTCCTACTTACTATGGAATGGTGTTGCAGTTAAACCGCGAACTTAGGGCTCTGCGATCGATCTCACTCGGAATTTTTTTAATTGAAGGAAAGAATGAGAAACTAATTGGCCAAATAACTTTAGGCGGAATTATTTTTGGTGCAATGCGGGGAGCTCATATTGGTTATTGGATTGATCAAAGATACTCAGCAAGGGGCTATACAACTAGGGCGGTAAAAGCCTTATCAAATTATGGATTTGACCAATTAAAATTACACAGAATAGAAATCAATTTACGCCCAGAAAATGAGGCCTCAAAGAAGGTTGCAGTTAAAGCTGGTTTCGCATTGGAGGGTGCAAGAAGTAATTACTTACATATTGCTGGAGATTGGCGCGATCACATTACTTTTGTAAAAGAAAATCCCGCAGTTAAGTAAATTAATAAATCGGACATACCACCTAAATCCCCTTAAACCCCACCCTCAACAATTATCGTTCTACTTTATGGCGTCGGGAATTATCTATTTGATCATTATCGCCATGTGGGCTGCCTACTTTTTACCGCAGTGGCTTAGCTCCCATGAAGACGCATCTGGTAAATCAATGGATAGATATAAGAATGCAATGCAGGTGGTTGCTGAAAATCAAAGTGTTAAGAAAATGGAAGATTCTTTAATTGATAAATCAAATGTTATTTTTCAGCGTAAATTAATTTTTGGATC
>CAITID010000166.1 GCA_903892335.1 uncultured Actinomycetes bacterium | reverse complement strand
ACATTTTCAATTGCACTACCATCAGAGTTCTTTGAAATATTCTGCCACTTTCCATTTGGGAGCATCTGCCAATTAGCAATCTCATCACTTAAATATTCATCTAATAACTCAATTAGAGATGCTTTATGCTCCGGCTCAGCGATGCGGACTAAGCTTTCAACTCTTCGACTTAGATTTCGATCCATTAGATCTGCTGAACCAATAAAGATCTCATCGTCACCGGCATTGATAAAATGAAAAATTCGAGAGTGCTCTAAAAATCTTCCTAAAAGTGAGCGGATTTTAATATTTTCACTGACTCCTGGAATGCCACCTCGGATGGCGCAAATTCCTCTTACGATTAAATCAATTTTCACACCAGATTGTGAAGCACGATAGAGCGCCTCAATAAACTCCTCATCTAAAATTGAATTTAATTTCAATCTAATCCCCGCTGGCTTACCCGCTAATTGATTGGCTATTTCTCGATCTATTCGCTCAAGCAGGCCAGATCTAAGTGTGCGGGGGGCTACTAACAATCTTTTGTATTCAGATAATGGCGCAAAACCAGATAATTGATTGAATAACTTATTTAGATCCTCACCTAAATCTGAATCACTACTTAACAAACCTAAATCTTCATACATTCTGGCCGTCTTTGGATTGTAATTTCCAGTACCAACATGGCAATAGCGACGCACTACTCCAGCTTCTTCACGCACAACTAGTGACAGCTTGGCGTGAGTTTTAAAGCCAACTAAGCCATAAACAACATGGACTCCAACATCTTCTAACTTTCTTGCCCAGCGCACGTTGGCTTGTTCATCAAATCGCGCTCTAATTTCAATTACTGCAAGTACTTGCTTGCCAGCTTCGGCCGCTTCAATTAATGCGCTAACAATTGGTGAGTCACCAGAAGTTCTATATAAAGTTTGTTTAATTGCTAAAACGTGTGGATCCTTGGCTGCAGTTTCTAAGAACTTCACAACGGATGAGTTAAAGGAATCATAAGGGTGGTGAAGTAATATCTCCTTGCGCCTAATTGCAGCGAAAAACTCATCACTATCCTCAGGATCTACCTCGCGCAGCTCCTTTGCGATCTGATTTTTAAATGGTTTAAATTTAAGCTCAGGGCGATCAAGATCTGCGATTCGATTTAAGCCAGTTAAATCAAGGGGTTCTGGGTAACGAGAAATATCTTCATCCTTAATGGATAATTCCTCTTTTAGTTTTTTAACCAAATTAGATTTAATATCAATATCAACTTCAAGTCGAACGGGTGGGCCAAATTTGCGCCTTAACAACTCTTGTTCCATTGATTCAAGTAGATTCTCTGATTCATCCTCTTCAATTTCAAGATCGGCATTTCTAGTTAATCTAAATGCGTAGTAATCCTCGATTTCCATACCAGGAAAGAGATGCTCTAAATTTGCAATAATCACATTTTCTAGTGAAATGAATTTTCCAAACTCCAGCTCTTGAGTTTCAATAAATCTGGGTAAAGATTGTGGGACTTTAACTCGCGCAAATAATTCCTCCTGCGTATCCGGTCGCTTAACCAATACAGCTAAATTTAAGGAAAGACCGGAGATATATGGGAATGGATGGGACGGATCAACTGCAAGTGGAGTCAAGACAGGAAAGATCCGATCATTAAATATTTTTGCGACGTATTTTTTCTCGTCCACTGAGAGCTGATCCCAAGTAGAAATCTCAATTCCACTGGCTGCTAGTTCGGGCAGGATGCTTTCTTGAAAGCAGGTCGATTGCCGATTAATTAGTTTTTGAGTTTTTTCCGAGATCTCCTTCATCAAATCCTGTGGTGAAAATCCTGCACTATTTGCTTTGTAGTATCCATTTTCAATCTTCATTTTTAGTGAGGCAACTCGAATCATGTAAAAATCATCTAAGTTTGAAGAGAAGATCGCAAGGAATCGGCAGCGCTCAAGAAGTGGGATGTTTTTATCTTCTGCTAAATCTAAAACTCTTTCATTAAATGAGAGCCAGCTTAACTCGCGATCAATTAATCGATCACGCGGATTCTCGGAAATAATGGGCAAACTCATGCGCCTAGTTTGCTCTAGTTAGATGAATAACAGGTAATCAGCAGGTGATTATCAGTTTAATGAGAGTTAGGCCAGCGAATTGGTCTTTCATATTTACCGCTTCGACCATCACCAGAAGATTTTCCACGCACCCTGCGCCAGATCCACGGTAAAACAAAAGTAATCATCCAAGCAAAGGTGTTTGCAGTAGAAATAATTTTATTCCGCTTTTTTGCTGGGCCAAGTGGTACTCGCCAATTTGGGTCATGGGATTTTTCCAATCCTGCTAACACCGCTTGTGCTAATCGCCGGTGCCCTTCAGCATTCATATGCAGGCGATCAAAGGCTAAAAATCTGCGATCATTTAAAAATTCAGCATCCTTTGCTTCAAATAAAAGGACTGGATACTTTTTGGCCACCATTCTTACATTTTCATTAAAGGCACTAAATCTTTGATGCCACAGCTCCGCAGTTTTACCTTTGCCATCCACCTTATCGACAACAGTAAAAATAATTACCGTCGCACCTGCCTCAGTTAGTTTCTTAATACCCGCTTCATACTGCGCAAACGACAGCTCTGGTTTGTAATTTGGTCTAAGCACATCATTGGCACCAGCATGAAATGAAACTAAAGTTTGCTTTCCTTCAATAAATTTAATTGCATTTGGGACCTGTTCTTCAACTACCTGGTGAAGTAATTTGCCACGTATTGCCAAGTTGGCATAGGAAAAGTTTGGCTCCTCCGTTGCTAGGACATCGGCAACTCGATCTGCCCAACCCCGATAATTTCCATCAATTATTTCATCACTCATTCCCTCGGTCATTGAATCTCCGAGGGCAATAAAACGATTAAAGTGCATTATTGCTTACTTCGCTCCGTTGCCACCCAGTGCATTGTGATTGCAGTTGCAACAGAGGCGTTTAGAGATTCCACATTTGATTGCATTGCAATTGAAACAACCAGGTCGCACTTTTCGCGAACTAATCTTGATAAGCCTTTGCCTTCACTACCAACGATAATGTAGATAGATTCATTAGCTAGGTTCATCTTTGAAAGCTCGCTATCACCATCAGCATCAAGGCCAATTACAAAACAGCCAGCCTTTTTCGCATCTTCAATTGATCGAACTAAATTTGTAACTTGGGCAATTGGCATACGCGCCGCCGCACCTGCAGATGCTTTCCAGGCTGAGCCGGTCATAGATGCATTTCGTCGCTCTGGAATTACAACCCCGTCTGCACTAAATGCTGCGGCAGATCTAACAACTGCGCCCAAATTATGTGGGTCAGTTATTCCATCTAACCCAATTAACATCATTGGCTTTTTTGCCTTAGCAATTATCTGATTAAGCTCACTGTAATTAAACGGTTTAATAACGAGAGCAATACCTTGATGATTAGCATTTCCAGTTAGCTCATCCAGCGCCCGGCGAGGTAGCTCTTTGATTGGTAGATCAGAATTTTTTGCTAATCGAATCGCCTCTGAAATTTTCTCATCAAGTTCTACCTTGATTGCAACAACTAACTCCTTTGCTGGAATCTTTGCGCGAAGTGCTTCAACCACACTGTTTTTGCCAGCAACTGCATCCTGCGCTGATTGTTTACGATCAAATCTTTTTTCTGGACGATCTGGCCTACGATTTTCTCTACGCTCTTCACGAAAGTTTGGTTTGCGTGAGATCTCGCGATCCTTACCTTTAAAGCCAGGCTTTTTATCATCTTTAGCGCTAGCTTTATATTTTGCTTGCGGTTTCACTTTTTCACCAGAGCGTGGTTTTTCCTTTGATCTAACTCGCTCTTTAGATTTTGGTTGATCTTTTCTCGATTTACCTGGACGCACCATTAGTAACTCCATCTTGGACCATTAGGGGTATCTTCAACAATTACACCAAGGGATGCAATCTGATCTCTAATTGCATCTGCTGCTGCAAAATCTTTACGTAATCTAGCCGCTTCGCGCTGCTCTAGCGCTAACTTAATTAAGCCATCCATTGCTGCATCATTTGATTTACTTGTTGCAAAAACTGGATCCAGTGGATCACAGCCCAAAATTGATAACGCACCGCGTATTTCACCAGCAGTTTTGGCTATTACTTTTTTATCATCAGCTGATGTATTACCAATGCGCATGCTTTCAGCGATGAAGGACAATGCTTGTGGTACTGCTAAATCATCATTCATAGCGGCAGCAAACTCATCTGCGATTAATGGTTGTGGCTCTGCGCCAAGTACTGATTTAGCCCTGGCTAAAAATGCCTCGACTCTGCGAAATGCAGTTGCTGATTCTTCAAGTGCTTCAAAGGAGAACTCAAGCATTGATCGATAATGCGCACTTCCTAAGTACCACCGTAATTCAATACCGCGTACCTTCTTTAGTATTTCATGCACTTGAAGTGAGTTACCTAGTGACTTGCTCATTTTTTCACCAGAGGTTGTAACCCATGCGTTATGCATCCAAGTATTAGCAAATTTGTAACCAGCAGCTTGTGATTGAGCAATCTCATTTTCATGATGTGGAAAAATTAAATCTAAGCCGCCGCCATGAATATCAAATGCTTCACCTAAATAAGCATGCGCCATTGCTGAACACTCTAAGTGCCAACCTGGCCGGCCATCTCCCCAAGGTGTTGGCCATGATGGATCTCCGACCTTAGCCGCTTTCCATAATGCAAAATCACGTGGATCTTTTTTATATGTTAGATCTGCATCCTCAGCTGATTGCAGATCATCTAATTTATGATTAGATAAAGTTAAATACTCTTTTAACTTTCGAACCTCTAAGTAAACATCACCATTTCCTGGGGCATATGCCGAACCGTTTTCAATTAATTTTTGCATTAGCGCAATCATCTGCGTGATATGCCCAGTTGCTCGTGGCTCATAAGTTGGTGGTAATACATTTAATGCGTTGTAGGCATCGGTAAATGCGCGTTCATACTTCATTGCAACAGCCCACCATGGGATCTCTTCATGGACTGCTTTATGCAAAATCTTGTCATCAATATCAGTTACGTTGCGAACAAAAGTAACTTCATAGCCGCTGGCAGCTAACCAGCGGCGCAAAATATCAAAGTTCACACCGCTTCGAATATGGCCAATATGAGGTGGTGCTTGAACCGTGGCGCCACACAGGTAGATTCCCACTTTTTTTGGCTTTAAAGGTTTAAATGGGGAAACACTTCTGCTCTTGGTGTCATATAAATTAAGTGCTCCCATTGTTAAATTCTACTTCTCACTTTACTTAGCGCTAATGATTAGAGCGGTCGCGATCGCGGATAGGCCTTTACCTTCACCTGTAAAGCCAAGACCATCAGTAGATGTTGCAGAAACTGATACCTGCGCGCCATTTAATGCTGCTGAAATTGCAGCAATAGCTTCAGCCCGACGCGTGCCGATCTTTGGCTTATTTCCAACTATTTGCACAGCCACATTTTCAATTACAAATCCAGCTGTATTCACCTTAATAAGTGTTTCAGTAAGGAGTGTTGCACCACTTGCACCGGCATACTTTGGATCACTTACGCCAAAATTACTTCCTAAATCACCAAGATTTGCTGCAGCTAAAAGTGCGTCGCAAATTGCATGAGCTGCCACATCACCATCTGAGTGGCCATCTACTCCGACTTCACCATCCCAAAGCAAACCAGCAAGCCAAAGTTTTCTTGCAGGATCTTTACTGAATGCATGTGCATCAGTACCAATTCCCACTCTTATTTCTTTTTGAATATCCGGCAATAAAATTTGAATCGCCCTTGCTAAATCTGATTTATTTGTAATTTTTAAAGCTCGCTCTTCACCAGCAATTACCTTAACCTTCACGCCAATTGCCTCAACGAGTGCTGCATCATCAGTTGCATCCTCTGCAGATTGATGGGCGTGAGCCAGTACTGATTTTGAAAATCCTTGTGGTGTTTGTACTGCGCGTAGATTTGCCCGCTCTGGTGTATTTCGAACATAAGCATTTGCATCAACTTCTTTAATTGTGTCAACAACTTCGAGTGCTGGAATTACTGCTTGCTCACCTTTTTCAAGTTGCGCCACAATGTCTTTAGCCAATTGTGTGGATGCAATTGCGCGAGCGGCATCATGGACTAAAACAAACTCGTACTCATTACCAATTGCAGCTAGGGCAATTCGGATACTGTCACTTCGCAGAACCCCGCCAGTGATAACGCTTACTTGATCACCAAGAAGTTTTTTGAATTGATCTTCAAAGCCTGCGGGTGCTGTTACAACAATTAATTGCGCAACTGGAGCTAGTGCGTTAACTGCGTGCTCGACTAAAGTTTTATCAAGTAATTTAACAAGTGCTTTTGGTAAATCTGCACCTAATCTATGGCCGCTTCCAGCACCAGCAATGATCGCTGCGGTTTTTTTAATCATGAGCGGCAATTAGGAACTGCCAACTTAAGAGGCTAGTACCTCATCAAGCAAGGTAGCTGCTTTTACTTCATCAGTTCGCTCAGCCAGAGCAAGCTCTGAAACTAAAATTTGTTTTGCTTTTGAAAGCATGCGCTTCTCACCAGCAGATAAGCCACGATCTAAATCACGACGGTAAAGATCACGAACAACCTCAGCAACTTTGATTACATCACCTGATGCTAATTTTTCAACATTTGCTTTGTAGCGACGAGACCAGTTAGTTGGCTCTTCGGTGTATGGCTGGCGTAGAACATTAAATACTCGATCTAGGCCGGCTGAATCAACAACATCTCTCACGCCTACTAGATCAATATTTTCGGCAGGGACTCGAACTGTTAGATCGCCTTGGGCAACCTTTAAAACTAGGTAGATCTTCTCTTCACCTTTGATCGTGCGCTTTTCGATCGCTTCGATCTGTGCAGCTCCGTGATGGGGATAAACAACGGTTTCGCCGACTTTAAATGTCATTTAGGAAGAGCCTTTCACTAGGGACTAAGGATACCAGCATTTTGGGAGCCACTTCACCTCCATATTTCCCACCAGATTTTCCCTTTATTTTGGCGAAAAGATAACCTTGACCCATGTCAAAAACTGTGATCTCAAAAAGCTTAAAGATTATTTCAATATTTTTGGTCACAACTTTGTTAACTAGCTGTGCAGCAGGTAGAACTGCTGAAACAAGAATGATTAAGCAAGTAACTGATGGTGTTGAAGGTCAGAGTAATGAGATTCGAGTACGTAATTTATTGGTTATTAAGCAAGTGGATAACACTGGTGTATTAATCGGCACATTTGTAAATTGGTCAGAGGATGCTGATGTGATTACATCAATTAGTATTGATGGTCAACCAGCAGTTATATCTGCTACTTCACTAGATCTTAAGAAAAACACACCTATTACTTTCGTTGGTGATATTTCTAATGCAGACGCATCAGTTGCGCAAATGGCTAAAGCAATCGGAAATCGAGTTGCAGTTGTAGTTAATTTTGCAAAAGCATCACCAATCACCTTTGACGCATTGATAGTGGCAGCTGATGGAATTTATACAGATATTGAAAATATGAGATTTAAAGCTTAACCTTCAAACTTATAACCAAGACCGCGAATCGTTAAAATAAACACCGGATTAGCAGGATCCTTTTCAATCTTGGTCCGCAAGCGTTTGATGTGAACGTCTAAGGTTTTGGTGTCACCAAAGTAATCACTACCCCAGATTCGATCAATTAATTGAACTCGGGTTAACACTCGTCCACTATTTCGCACTAAGAATTCAAGTAATTCAAACTCTTTTAATGGGAACGAGACATGCTCACCTAAAACTTTTACCTTATGGCTTTCAACATCTATCTCAACTGGACCAGCTGAAAGCAAACTCTCCACCTTTTCATCTGCATCATTGCTTCCACGTCGCAGTACCGCCTTAATTCTGGCAACTAGTTCAGCTTTTGAGTAAGGCTTAGTTACATAATCATCAGCGCCTAGTTCAAGCCCAACTACCTTATCCACCTCAGAATCCTTAGCCGTTAACATAATTATTGGAACTTTGGATCTGGTGCGCAGTTGGCGACAAACCTCAGTACCTGATAATCCAGGCAACATTAAATCAAGTAAAACTAAATCAGCGCCTTCTTT
>CAITID010000165.1 GCA_903892335.1 uncultured Actinomycetes bacterium | reverse complement strand
TGCCTGAGCAAGTGCGCCTTCTTTATCTAAATGCAGAAAGGCGTGCACATCTTTATCAACTGCTGCAATTTGTGCATAGTGTTGGTTAGCTAGCTCAACTGCGCTGATCTCTTTTTTAGCTAGCGCATCTGACATTTGTGCAGCGCTTTGGCGAATACTCATTACGCTTCACCCAAAATTTGTGGAACTTTAAATCTTTGTTCCGCACTGGCTGGTGCACCAGATAAGGCATCTGCTGGCAAAAGGCTTGGTGTTACAACATCATCTCGAACTACATTGTTAACTGGAATTGGATGCGAGGTTGGTGGTACATCAGCACCTGCTACTTCTTGCACTCTGGCTACTGCGCCAAGAATTACTTGCATCTCACCTGATAGGTGATCAAGTTCAGCATCGCTCATTTCAATACGAGCCAGCCTGGCTAAGTTAGCAACTTCTTCGCGAGAGATACCGGACATATGGTTAATCTTACTTCAATCCCAACTTAATTTGATCCCAGCCTTTAGGCTTAAAGACATGAAGCGATTAATCAAAATCCTACGCAATAGCGTTATTTCAATATTAGTTATCTATTTAGCATTATTTGGATTTCTAAGGGCGGTACGTTATCCAGATCCACTAGCCACAATTAAACTAGGACTAGCACCAGCATCTAAGACGCCAACACTTTTGCCTTGGCATGTAATTGACGCTGCCAAGACGCCGATAAATTTACCAACTGCTTCTGAAAAAATGCCAGCTGAGATTTCATATAAAAAGGTTTCACTTACTTGGGATGAATGGTTAGAAGAGACTGATTCAAATGCATTCTTAGTTATTCGAAATGGCGTGCTTACCTATGAGTGGTACAAAGATGGCATAACTCAGAGCTCGCAACTTCCTTCCTATTCAGTAGCCAAAACAATGACTTCAATCATGATTGGTCAATTGATAAATCAAGGAAAAATTAAAGAAAGTGATTACTTTGTTGATTACTTTCCAGAGTTAAAAACAGGAACTACCTTTGATAAGGTAAATATTCAATCACTTCTTGATATGCAGGCGGGTGTTGGTGTTTCTGATAACTATCCCTCAGGTCCATCTGGATGGGGTGTGGCTATTGCACAGATGTATGCCTCAACTGATTTAGATTGGTTCTTAAAAAATAATCGAAAGATGTCCTTTGATCCAGGCACTAAATCTGAATACATGAGCGTTGATACCCAGATGCTGGGCATGATAATTAAAAAGGTAACCAATATGAAGGTTGCTGATTACTTCAGTCAAAATGTTTGGCAAGCAGTAGGTGCAAAATATCCAGCAACCTGGAATGTTGATCGCATTGGTGGAACTGAAAAAACCTTCTGTTGCTTTAACGCCTCAGCAATCGATTACGCAAAAATTGGTATGTTAATTTTAAACGGTGGCTACGCCGGTCCAAATAAGGTAATTGATAAGACATGGCTAACGCGCATGACAACACCAGTTACAAAGCTTGATCGCGACTGGGGTTATGGCGCACAGGTTTGGCATCCATTTCCTGGCATCACAATGGCACTTGGTTTACATGGGCAATTTGTCTTTGTAGATCCAGCAACTAGAACTGTGATTGTTAAGTTAAGTGATAATCCAACTGATTCAGATCATGAATCAGATACTGCAAAGGTATTGCTAGATAT
>CAITID010000164.1 GCA_903892335.1 uncultured Actinomycetes bacterium | reverse complement strand
TTAAAGTCTGCGACCCGGTCAAAGCCATTGACCGGTGGATTGGGTGAAATTCCCGAACCGACGGTTAAAGTCCGGATGAGAGAAATTCAACTGTGCACTTGCCGTGCACTCTATTTGTATTTTCTTTGCCCCCGAAAACGCAACACAAAGTTTTCTGGAGGTGCCACAGATGCAAGCAGAACAATTGATGCAACGCGCAATTGATCTAGCTTTACTCGGCTTGGGTAAAACATATCCAAATCCAGTTGTTGGCGCAGTACTTGCAGATAAAGATGGCCAGATAATTGGCGAAGGATTTCATCAAGGCGCAGAACATGCTGAAGTTTTAGCGATTAAAAATGCGGGCGCAATTCCAGCCGGTGCCACCTTGTTTGTAACCCTTGAGCCATGTAATCACTTTGGTAAAACTCCGCCGTGCACAGATGCAATTATCAAAGCTGGAATTAAGAATGTGGTTTATGCAATTAAGGATCCAAACCCAGTTGCCTCAGGTGGAGCTGATAAGTTAAATGCAGCCGGTATTAAAATTGCAAGTGGATTGCTAAGTGATGCAGCAAAAGTGGGTAATCAAGACTGGTTAACTAAGTTCTCTTTAAATCGCCCTAGATTTGTTTTAAAGATTGCAGCCACATTAGATGGCAAGGTGGCAGCAGCAGATGGCAGTTCAAAGTGGATTACTTCATCGCAGGCCAGAGCAGATGTGGCAAAACTACGTAGCCAAAGTGATGCGATCCTGACCTCAACTAAAACAGTCATTGATGATAACCCAACCTTAGATAGCAAGGGTACTGGCAAGAATCCTTACCGAATTGTGATGGGAACAAGTGAGATTGATCCAACCTCAAATATTTTCAATAATGATGCACCAACTGAGCTGATTAAATCTCAAGATGTTAAAGCGTTACTTAACTTTGTAAATCAGGCGAGCTTTAATCGAGTGATGGTTGAAGCTGGCCCAACCTTTGCTAGCGCATTATTAGCAGCTGGGTTAGTTGATGAGGTAATTCTCTACCTAGCACCAACCATCTTTGGCAGTGGCACAAATAGCATCGCAGATCTTGGTATTGCCACCATAAGTGATCGGCTGGATTTAGTTTTGATCGCTAATGAAGTAATTGGTGTGGATATAAAGCTCACTTACCAAATCCCTCACAAAGAGATGGCGGGGGTTAAGTAATGTTTACTGGATTAATTGCATATGTCGGCCAAGTGGCAAAGATTGAACAGGCAGGTACCAGTGCCCGTTTAAGCATCACCTGCCCGCCAATTACTGCTGAAATTAAGGTAGGTGACTCAGTTAGCGTAAATGGTGTGTGCCTAACTGTTACTGATTTTGATAAAAGCTCATTCGCTGTTGATGTAATGGTACAAACTTTGAATCTATCAAGCATTGGCAAATTACTTGTTGCAGATGCAGTTAATCTTGAATTAGCTACAAAATCACAAGATCGCCTTGGCGGACATATTGTGCAGGGCCATGTTGATGGCTTGGCTCAGATCGTTGCAATTACGCAGGAGCCAAAGTGGCAGCGCATAGATCTTAAATTGCCGGATAAGTTAATGAAGTACGTGGTTGCGCAAGGCTCAATCGCACTAGATGGTGTCTCATTAACA
>CAITID010000163.1 GCA_903892335.1 uncultured Actinomycetes bacterium | reverse complement strand
ATCTAATTACTCCTTACCACCGAACCCTAGATAAGGTCTCAGAGAGATTTTTAGGTAAATCAAAGATCGGTACAACAGGTCGCGGAATAGGTCCGGCATACGCCGACAAGATAAATCGAATGGGAATTCGAGTACAAGATTTATTTGATCCATCTATTTTGCAACAAAAAATTGAGGCAGCCCTTCACAATAAAAATCAGGTACTTCTCAAAGTGTTTAATCGCAAAGAGA
This sequence comes from uncultured Actinomycetes bacterium, assembly GCA_903892335.1. GTDB lineage: Bacteria > Actinomycetota > Actinomycetes > Nanopelagicales > Nanopelagicaceae > Nanopelagicus. The sequence goes on along the minus strand of CAITID010000163.1, from coordinate 35,497 downwards.
TTACCGTTAAAGAAGTATTGGACGAATACTTGGGTTACGCACAGCTTCTAAAGCCATATGTAACTGACACAGTTTTACTTCTAGATAACGCGCTAAAGGCTGGTAAGAATGTTTTACTAGAGGGATCACAAGGAACATTACTTGATGTCGATCATGGAACCTATCCTTTTGTTACCTCATCTAATCCAACTGCAGGTGGTGCTTCAACGGGTTCTGGAATTGGCCCAGCAAAAATTACCCGAGTAATTGGAATTCTTAAGGCTTACACAACACGGGTTGGCTCTGGCCCATTTCCAACTGAATTATTTGATGAAGATGGTGAAAAACTGCGCAAGATTGGCGGTGAGGTTGGTGTTACAACTGGACGCAATCGTCGGTGTGGTTGGTTTGATGCACCAATTGCCCGTTATGCAGTGCGCGTAAATGGCTTAACCGATTTCTTTTTAACAAAGCTAGATGTATTAACCGGCTGGGAGAAAATTCCAGTTTGTGTTGCATATGAAATAGATGGCAAGCGAGTTGAGGAACTTCCAGCTTCGCAAACTGATTTCCATCACGCCAAACCGATATATGAATATCTTCCAGGATGGAAAGAAGATATTTCAAAGGCCAGGTCCCTATCTGACCTTCCTAAAAATGCACAGGCCTACGTTAAATTCTTAGAGGAAATATCTGGAGCGCCAATGAGTGCAATCGGTGTGGGCCCGGGCCGGGATGAAACAATTTCAGTTAGAGATTTAATCTCATGAGTGATTTTGTAACACCAAATGTTTTAGCAGCACGTTATTCCACAAAAGAAATGGTAGAGATCTTTAATCCAATGAATAAGATTATTGAAGAACGTAAATTTTGGATTACTGTTTTAAAGCTTCAAAAAAATGCTGGACTACCAATTACAGACTCTGAAATTGCAGCTTATGAAAAGGTGATAAATAAGGTTGATTTAGATTCAATTGATAAGCGAGAGATAAAGGCGCGTCATGATGTGAAGGCTCGAATAGAAGAGTTCAATGCACTGGCTGGATGCGAAAAAATTCACATCGGTATGACAAGTCGTGATTTAACTGAAAACATTGAGTTAATCCAAATTAGAAAAGCACTTGAAGTAACTCAGTTTAAAATTTTAGAAACCCTATTTTTACTTAATGGAAAAATTGAAAAATATAAATCAACCTACATGGTTGGTAGATCCCATAACGTTGCAGCTCAAGTTACAACGTTAGGTAAGCGCTTTGCCTCATGCGCTGAAGAGTTACTTTTTTCCTTAGATGCTTTAGAGAATCTACTGGAGCGACTTCCATTCCGTGGCCTTAAAGGTCCAGTTGGCACATCTCAGGATGCATTAAGTGCTATGGGTAATTCAAAAGATTTAGAAAAGTTAGAGAATAAGCTAGCCGAGCAATTTGGTTTTGAGAATTCTTGGGAATCTGTTGGGCAGATCTATCCACGCTCTGTTGATTTTGAGGTTGTATCTCGTTTACTACAAATAGCTGCAGCACCATCATCAATGGCAACGACAATTCGTTTAATGGCTGGTGCTGGATTGGTTTCGGAAGGATTTAAAGAGGGACAGGTTGGATCCTCTGCGATGCCACACAAAATGAACTCTCGATCATCAGAGCGCATTAACGGCATGATGGTTTTACTTCGCGGCTACAACACTATGGCAGCAGATCTTGCTGGTGATCAATGGAATGAGGGAGACGTCTCCTGCAGTATTGTGCGACGAGTTGTGATTCCTGATGCTTTTTATGTAATCGATGGTTTGCTGCACACCTTCATGACAATCTTGCAAGAGTTTGGTGCATTTGAGGATCAAATCAAATCCGAATTAGATAAAAATTTGCCACTACTTTCTACAACTAAAATTTTAATGGAGTGTGTTAAAAGTGGCATGGGACGTGAAGTAGCTCATGAATTAATTAAGAAGCATTCAACCAAATCTGACGACTTCTTTGCTGGTCTAACCCAAGAAAACGGTTTTCCTTTTTCCAAAGCACAACTTGAAGCATTTATTAAAAACCCAGCAGAATTTTTGGGAGATGCCCAGAATCAGTGTTCTCAGGTCCAGAAATTAATTACAGCAAAGATAAAAGGTAAAGTTTCCAAAGTTACACTTTCTGATTTGCGATAAATAAAGACTTAAGTACCTTAGAATTCACCTGCATTAACCCAAGGAGATCTGATGGCAAGTAAATCAAAGCGTGCTAGAAGTGTTAAGCAACGCAATTTAGCTAAAGAATTTGTGTATTGGGCAATAGCCATATTTGTTATCAAGTTAATCATTATTAGTAATGTGCAAGGCGGTGCCTGGCTTGGTGCGGATGGTGAAAACTATTTGACCGGTTATGACGCAATGCTCAAAGATGGAATCTTCTCGACTGAAACAAAACTTACTTATTGGCCAGCAGGTTATCCATTGTTTATTTTGTTTTTATCGGTCATTGGTAAGAGTTTTGTATTAACCACTTTAGCAGTTGTGCAATCTGCGATTTACTCATTTAGTGCCTACTTTTTTGCAGCCCAGCTTGTAAAAACTAGATTAAAAAACTTTGCATACCTGGCCTTTTTTATGATTCTACTTAATCCAACTCTTTCACTTAGCTCTATTGCGGTTGGCTATGAATCACCAGCTGCTGCTGGATATTTAATTGTTGCTGGTTTGCTAATTAAGGATTTTGTTCAAAAAGATGACAAGAAATTACTTCCTTATATTGCAATCTCTTCAGCAATCTTTGGCTTTATGTCATTCATCCAGCCACGCTTAATTGTTTCTGGCATATTAGTTACTTTACTTTGGATATTAATTCGCAAGCCATGGAGATCTGCTGCATTGTTAGTTGCAGTGTCATTGGCGGTAACCCTCTTCTTCCCGGCAACGCTAATATTTAGAAATAATCAAGCGGTAGGTTTAAATAGTATTTCCACAAACCTTGGCGGCACAATGAATATTGGCGCAGGTGATAAGGCAGAGGGTGGATATGCAAGTAAAGATGTTGGTGTTCCCTGCACCACATCTGGAACGGATGCTGAAAAAGATAGCCAGCAAGTGGCATGTGTTTTGAAATGGTATTTAAATAATCCAACAAAAGCTGCAAAACTTTTCTACAATAAAACTAAATTCTTTTGGTCTCCGTGGGAAGGGCAATTAGCAAATGGAACTATGGCAAGAAACCCATGGCTAAAGATTCATCCAGTAAGGGACATGCAGCAAAATCCAGATGGTGACAAACTGGTTCGTGGCCCTATTGGTTCACTTGTTTCATGGTCATGGTTTTTAGGAGGACTTGGATTTTTGTTCTATGGCTTCATTATTTTGTGGCGGGCTAGGCAGCTCGAAAGGTTGATTGGATCAATTGCCATGATTGCAATTTCTACCTCCTGGTTGATATCCCTAGTCACAATCGGAGATCATCGATTTAGGCTACCAATTTTGGGTATGAGCCTATTTCTGCAGGCGGTGGGCATCCGAACCCTGTTCAAGGGCGGAAAGCCTCCAATGGTCGATGGCCCAGCGTTGCGCTAATCTACCCGTCTGACAGAATCTAGAGATTTAAAGGAGGTCACGCTATGGGGCGCGGCCGTTCAAAAGCTAAGCAAGCAAAAGTTGCAAGAGATCTTAAGTACTCAAGCCAAGATATGGATCTAGAGAGATTGGCTAAAGAGTTACATGGAGAAGTTGAACCCAATAAAGGTTTTGATGAACAGGATCCTTACGCAGAGGATACTTACAAACCGCGTTCATAAGTTAGATTAATTGTGCGCCCAACTCCATACGTTGCTTCTCTTCGGGTTTATGAACCAATTCAATCTTTTCAAGCTGCTGATCAAATTCGCTGGAATCAAATTTTGGTTACATCACCAACTGGTTGGGATGAACAAAGCAGAGCGCTTAAGCGAACAATTCTTTCTGAATCACCAGCATTAAAACCAGATGGCGCCCATATTTTGGAAGTTGATGGGAAAAAATATATCGCGCCTTGGTCAACTACAGCCAGATGCTGGTTCGCACTAGAGGATTTCAAATCTTCATTGCCGCAACCAATAATTAAATACTTTCTTCCACAAACCCTAGAGGATTTAATTCAACAATCCTCTGAAGTTGTAGAAGATAAGGTCTCACACATTATTAGCCAAACTTGGAATATTCCGCCAAGATGGTTTGCACTTTTTGAGCCGAGTGATCGAATTCGTGGGCAAGACCAGAATGGTGTATTCACAATACTTAGAACCTCTATTTCAAATGCCAAGCAACGTTGCACATTCGCTCATGAAGCAGTAAAAAATGCTTTTGGGATTGGCCCGATCGAAGGTGAGATAGCAGATCTACTTGATTGGCTAGAGCTCTTTGATTCAAATTCAATAGTTGAATGTGATTACGGCGGTCTTGCTACCTATCTAAATAAATCACTGATTGAAAATGGTGAACCGGGGCTCGAGGCTGATACGTCTATCGAAGATGTTAATCGCTCACTTGCTGGCTTGGCTGTTGGCGATGGCGCCCTCGCTGGTCAGGGGTATGAAAGATTGGTGCGTCGCTGGCGCAGGGTTGGTGCTTATGAACAAGCGATGTAATACTTCGGTCATATGGTGCGAAATGGACATTTGCCTTCGGAGCAAGAGGTTTTGCTGACCCCTGCCGAGGTTGCCTCACTGTTTAGGGTTGACCCAAAGACAGTAACAAGATGGGCAAAGGCAGGAAAGCTGACCTCAATTAGAACTTTGGGCGGACACCGAAGATATAAAGATTCAGAGGTAAAGGCGCTACTCAATAATATTTCAGGTGATAAAACTATGAATGGTGGAGTTTAAATGAGTGAAGAGAAAAAGCCAGCAATTGATCCAAAAGCCAAGATGCTTGAGGCGCTAGCTAAAAAACAAAAAGGAAACACAACTGGTAAAACTGCTGGACCAACATCGGGTTCAAAGGTCGGCTCTGGACAAACAGGCGGGGCTGCGCCAAAGATGCATCGTCGCAAATCTGGATCTGCCTGATTAATCAATAAATTATGGGAATTACAAACCAGGAGTACTTTCTACTTTTTCTAAGCTCTTATCTGTTAGTTGGTTTGTTAACCCCTTTAATGCGAAGAATTGCTATTGCAACCGATGTAGTTGATAAGCCAAATACTGCACATAAATCTCATAAACAACCTGTTCCATACTTGGGTGGGGTCGCAATAATCATTGGAATTATCCTTATCTCTTACTCCACCTCACTGGTCTCAAACTTCACCGTCGATACCTTTTGGCTAGCAACCTCAGTTCTTGCCCCCGCGCTAGTGCTTGGATTAATTGGCCTTTGGGATGACATGAAAAATCTGCCACCACTTCCGCGCTTTGTTGCCCAAACTATTGCTGGTGTATTTACCGCAGTCCTTCTTGTTGCCACTGAAAATGTTGGTAATCCGACGGGATCAGAGATCTTTGACACCATCATAACTATTGTTTGGGTTGTCGGTATTTGTAACTCAATTAACTTCTTTGACAACCTAGATGGTGGTGCAGCAGGAACAGTTGCTGTTTCCTCCATAGCCCTTGCAATTCTTGCTTTAAGTGGAGATCAATTTTTAATCGCAGCCCTTTCAACCGTAACCGCAGGTGCGACTTTAGGCTTTTTAATTTGGAACAAAAGCCCTGCACGAATTTATATGGGAGATGCTGGCGCTCTATTTCTTGGAGTTTTACTTGCCACTTTAACGATTAGATTAAATCCAGATACCAAGACCCAGATCGGTTCCTACTTCACTCCAGTATTTCTATTAGCAGTTCCAATCCTTGATACAACAGTGGCAGTACTTTCAAGAATTAAAAGACATATCTCACCATTTCAAGGCGGTCAAGATCACTTATCTCACCGATTAATCAGGGCCGGGTTATCTCGCAGAAAAGCTGCTGTCTCTCTGTGGACCCTATCTGCTTTATTTGCAGCAGTTGCAATACTAATTTCACAAGTAAGAGAAATGGTAGAGATTTGGCTAATCACTGGGTCTGCCTTGCTTTGGATCCTACTTTTCGTATTATTCTTTAGAAGTAAAGATGCTTAGTTTTTCTTTTTAAATACCAGGTGATTTAAGACAAAGTAATTAATCGGTGCAATTATCAAAATTGGAATTAATTTAGCTAGCTTTGGATCAAAATCAATCTCAATTAACCCTTTAATTAGTAATGTGCTTACTACCCACCAAAAAACTAGATTAATAAAGTATCTAACTCCAGATTTTGAATGATCCTGCTCGCTCTTAAAGGTCCACCTATGATGTGAATAGTAATTTAATGAGGTTGCAACAAAAGCTGATATGAAGTTCGCTATCACTACCGAATCAATTGGGCCGTATAGAGAGATGAAAATAAAGTAATCAGTTGCTGTTGTGCTTATGCCAACTATTACCCATCGGATCATCGACCAGTCAAAGTACTTGGCCTTCAGATCTTTAATCTTGGCTTTCATCCACATCCTCAATTAAAAATATTTGATAGAAGTAATGGTGGCTGAGGCCGGGATCGAACCGGCGACCTAACGATTTTCAGTCGTTCGCTCATACCAACTGAGCTACTCAGCCAATTTCTTTACAACAATCGCTAACGATCTAGCGACCCAGACGGGACTTGAACCCGCGACCTCCGCCGTGACAGGGCGGCGCGCTAACCAACTGCGCTACTGGGCCAACCGCAGAAATTGAAATCACTTTCAATCTCTCGCGTCCCCAACGGGATTTGAACCCGTGTTAACGCCGTGAAAGGGCGACGTCCTAGGCCACTAGACGATGGGGACCAGAAGGAGAAGGGTATCGGTCATCTACATCATCTCAAAACGAGATAAGTGGGATGATTTACGCATGGAATTCATTTCAAACTGCACAACAGATGCCATTTCAAATGCTGCAAAAGCATTAAAAGATGGGCACTTGGTGGCGTTTCCAACCGAGACTGTTTATGGGTTAGGTGCTGATGCAACAAATGAAAAAGCGGTTGCAAGGATTTACTCTGTTAAGGCAAGGCCAAATGATCATCCATTAATAGTGCATATCTCTTCAATTAATAAATTAGAGGACTGGGCGACTGATATCCCAGATTATGCAATTAAATTAGCTAGGGAGTTCTGGCCAGGACCAATGACTTTAATTTTGCCAAGAAAAGAACTTGCAAAAGACTTTATTACGGGCGGACAGAACAATGTTGGCTTAAGGGTTCCTGCGCAGCCAGTCGCGTTTGCCTTATTAAAAAAATTTGAAGAATTAGGCGGTCAAGGAGTTGCAGCTCCTAGTGCGAATAGATTTGGTGCGGTTTCTCCGACCACAGCAGATGCCGTAGTTGAGGAGATTGGTAAATATTTAGATCAAACTGATTTGGTGCTCGATGGCGATAATTGCCTTATTGGTATTGAGTCAACCATTATTGATTGCACCGGATTAGTACCAAAGGTCCTCCGCCCAGGTGCGATAACTGAAGAAATGATCGAGCTCAATCTTGAGAAAAACACAGATAAAAGTGAGGGAAAATCTGCAGTTAAGGCTCCCGGGTTAATGGCTTCACACTACGCACCAAAAGCCAAAGTTTTTTTAAATTCATTTGCGGAACCAGGGGAAGGGTTCTTGGCGCTATCAAAATTTCAAACCCCGGTTGGAGCAATTAGATTGGCTTCTCCAATCTCTGTAGAACAGTATGCAAGAGATCTTTATGTGGCGCTTAGATCTGCAGATCAACAAGGGCTAAAAAAAGTGGCAGTAGTTGTCCCAGAGGGAACTGGGCTAGCGGAGGCTATTCGGGATAGATTGACTAAGGCTGCGACTCGGTAAATTATTTATAAAATTACCATTACACTTTGCAATCTTGATCTGCTAAACATTTCTATTTGGGGCCTTTAGCTCAGTCGGTAGAGCAACGGACTTTTAATCCGTGGGTCGTCGGTTCGATCCCGACAGGGCCCACTCGAACCAAATTATCTCATTGACATGCCCTTGGTGCCCGATCTTTACCTAAAATTTTCAGCAATTAGTTTTTACTAAATTTAGTCATAATATTGTTTCCGTGAAGTAAAGACATTTCTCGATTGAAAGAGAATCCTTGTTTTTTATACATTTCAACCGCGGCAATGTTATTTGGGTCAACTCCCAAATAAAAGTTAGTGATGCCATAATTCTCACTGAAAAAAGTCAATGCAGCGCCAAAAGCCTCGGAACCATAGCCTTGTCCGCGAAAAGTCGTCTCCCCAATTAGAATTCCAATGCAAGCCAAATCTAATTCAGGTCGAATAGGTTCAAACTTTATATTTCCAATATGATTTTGCTGATGATAGATTCCCCACAAAACACAATTTTGAGCAGAATTCTTTTTATTGACATAATCAACTAATCTCTCCAATGTCATATTGCTGTTCGCGCCTTGGATAAAAGGATTTGAAATAGGATCTTTTATCCAGCCCAAGTAATTTTGTAAATTATCCGTCACAGGATCTATTTCTCTAAATTCTAGATTTTTACTTTGAAACAAATTTAATTCTCCTATTCAGAAAGTACCTTAAATCTTGTGAAACTTTAACTAAATTTATAGAATAGACCGTGCTAACCTGGCCCCAAGAATACCTAATTATCATCAAAAAAATTGTATTTTTCATCCTTACCCAGGCTACTTTAATTCTTCTTTTTATTCCAGCTTTTTTCCTAAAACGCAGAAAAGCCCCCAAGTATTTCATTTTTTCTCTAACAGGCGAGCAGGCAATAATAAACAAGAGTACAGACAAATTGTTCGAATTCTTAAACGAAGAGCGTTTTGGATTTGATGCCTGTAAAGAAAATTGTTTGATTGAAGTGAGAAGATACAAATACATCTTTTTTGGAAAAAAAATGTCAGTAACTTACGATGCCGCTATTCACGTACTGCTTAGGTGTATGGACAGAAATAGATTATTAAAAATCTATACGAGAATCCTGAAGAGAACTTGGACTCAAAATACAAACTCATTGAGCTTATTTGAATGGAAAAAGTTAATTCTAGATTCGCAAATCTGGCAAGAATTTCTTGGACGTGCGCTGACTGACATATTCTTAATTACAACACAATCCAGCGAATTTAGACTTCCTCCTGCTTTCAAATCAGAAAACAATACTAGAGTTAATAAAATAATGTTCTGGTATGGAACAAATACTGAACCCCTAGGTTCTCCATTAAATTCTGCAAAAGTACATTCAAATAAATTCGAATTAAATCACTTTATAGATAAACACTATGTGTGGGACGAATTCCAGAGCCAATTATTAGAAAAAAAAGGAATTACTAATCGAGAGGTTAAAGGGTCGATAGTTTTTATCCCTAGGGATACAAAGCCAACAAGACTCAACTTCCCCACCGTGGTGTACTTTGATGTAACTCCACATTTTATAACTAACTCAGCTTATACTGAAGAATTCTGTATTTCAACATTGCTAGAAGTGATTTCCGCTTGTGATGAGATAAGCAAGAAAATAGGTAAGAATATAAATCTGTTAGTAAAGCCAAAAAGAAATTACAATAAGAATCATTCAAAAAAATATTTAAATTTAATGAAAGAACTACATTCTAATAAATTAATCGAAATTGCTGATCCAGCGGTAAACATTTATGATTTAATTTCGGGTGCAGATATAACGTTAGGGATAATTTACACTTCGCCCGTCTTAATAGCTAAAGAATTGAGGAAACCTAGCTTTTTCTTAGGATTAAATAAAACTTGGATTCCGAATGATTACAACGATATAAAAGTTTTAGGTAATTCCGCTCAGCTAAAAGAGAATATCTTCTCCATAATAAATTTTAAGAGTTAATCTTTTTGTTCTGTTTTATTTTAAAAATCTATGCAAGAAATTTAGTGCAAATTTTGAAACATTAGCCGCATCAATCAAATTAGCACCAATCTGATCCCTACCACCACGAGTCATATTGGAAAGCTCAGTTAATTGACCAATAAATCCAGGCTTTTGATCCGGCTTCTCATGAAAAGTTTCAGAAATTTGCGGACTAGGTTTAGGAATATACCTTCTGAAGGGAATTAATTCATCTGGGGGAAGGACTTCCATATTGGTGTAAGTTGTAATCGTTTCCAAAGGTTTGATAACAATTCTTTTTCCACCGACCAATACCTCAATCGAATAATTTTCGGAATAGCCAAACATAATTTCGCATGTTTTTAGACCATCTTTTGAAATGTTAAACCGGGCAAAATCTGAAGTTTTCACCAAAGTTAGCAAGTTACCAACATCAAGAGCGTCAGGCCCTAAACAAAATTGAATCAAATCAATCATATGAACTGTATTTCCTAGAAATTTCTCTCGAATCATATCGTCAGTAATATTCTCGATACCTGAAAGTTCTGGTATTCTGAAATGGACTTTGGCGCCAGGGTTCTGGCTTATAATCCACCTTAGCTGCTGAATAGTTTTATAGTAACGTCGGTTGTAACCCACTAGTATTTTATCTTGATTGGTTATTGATTCTAAATCTTTAATCTGTGAAACATCAGTGAATATTGGTTTCTCAACTAATATCGGAATGTTGAGCACGGATAAATCTTTTAAAATTTTAAACAAAGAGGACACTTCACTCGCGATTAAGACGGCATCGAATGACTCTGCCGAATCAATAAAACTAGAAAATGTAGAGTGACACTTTTTAAAATTGTAATCTAATGCTACTTGTTCGGCATTCAGTGAATGGTCTCGAGCCACAATACCTTCAAACGTAAAACCTAATTGTGTTGCGGCAGCTAGATGGAAAGGTACTATTCTTCCTGCACCAATTACACCCAATCTCATTTAGGAAATTTTCCAATCGAAGTTTATTAAGTCTTCCTGAATTGACTCGCCATAGCTCAATTGTGACGATGTTTTCGAGGCGATGAGGGATAAAATCAATAACTCATTTGCTTCAAGCGCATTCTCCATAACAAACCCTTTTTTATCATCTATTTGGGCGTATAGGTTGTTGAATCCATCCACAGAAAAAGGTGTCTCAAATACTTTTTTTGCAAAGAGAGCACTGCGCGTTACTGGTTGATCGTGAGGAATCTCTGACTCAGCCTCATAAACTGTTAAAAACCCATTAGCAATCACACCTTTTGCATTTTTCCACACAATAGTGATCTGCATGTCCATGAATGAGTTATTAGTGAAACTAACATTCGTGCTTGATTTGTTTTTGTAAGTTATATTGGTGAATCCTTCATAAAAGTTCAAATCTTTTGATCTTGGGTTAATTAATTGAGATGACATGCTTGAGTTAATCTTATCCCACTCAGACCCAATTAATTGATTACTAAAGTCGATCCAATGAATTCCATTAGTTGATATGCATTTTGCGCCAGCAACAATACTAATCAACGCAGGAGTTCCGTATTTGCTTGAATCACACAATTCCGACAATTGTTTAAATCCAGAGTCAAACCTTAAGTGAAAATTGACAAAAATAGATGCCTTAGACTTTTCCAGATGCGTTTTCATCAAATACAAATCTGACAGTTTAGAGGTTACTGGTTTTTCAAGGATGATCGTATGCGGGCTCAAATCTTTTATTTTTTCAAAAGCATAAAAATGGTCTGGGCCCCAGTTTGCAATTACAGCTAAATTAATAAAGGGAGCGCCCTCTGCTTTAAGAAAGCTTTCAATACTAGGGAATACACCTGAAATTAAATCGCTTCTGGAAAGGGCAAATTGCCTTGCATCTTCGTTTGGGTCAACCACCCAAATTTTCTGGCCTAGTTCAATTAGTTTACTTAGGTGTTTTTTGCCAACAGACCCACAACCAATTAACAGATTTCTCACCGACACAAAGTATCAGCATGGCAACATTTAAAAATTTAAGGAAAATTCGGCTCTTGAGCGGGCTATTGAGGTGGAATTCGGGAGGGGATGGCCCGCTGGCCGGAGGGCAGTTGAGTTGCCAAACCGCTTTTTGGGATTTTGGGGCATGTGAAAATTGGGGCGTACGAGAGAAAAACCCCGAAAAATGAGTCTCAGGGACCAACAGATTTACCAAAATAGAGGACAACATTTGACCCCTTCAGGTGTCTTACTAAGTAGAGGGCAAGACGTTGTCTCTCTGAAAGCGGGAAATCAAGTGTCACTTCGTAAGAAGGCTCAGGCCCCAGCATCTGTTGCTGCGTGGTCTGTTTCTGATTTATCCGCACTCTACGCTGAAAACCGCTCATCACTTATCGCTCAAGCCCGCCGAATTCTTCGAAGCGATGCAGATGCAGCTGAAGTAGTACAAGATGCTTTCCTTAAATTCATCTTGGCAGCACCTGAACTAGATACTGCAGATCGTGCTCTTGCCTACCTTCGTACCTCTGTGAACAACCTTTGCCTAAACGTAATTAGAGCAACTGGTTCACGTCCAAACTTGGTAGCAATTGATGCCGACACCACCCAAGAGCGTTTATCTGAAATCGCAGCAGAAAATCACATCCCAATGGATGCAACTCTTGCTGCTGCAGAGGATGCCTCAATTATTCGTGAAGCACTATCTCGCCTGTCACCTTCACAACGCACTGCATTAGTTATGTGGGAGGTTGAAGGACGGTCAACCGAAGAGATTGCAAAGGCGATTGGAACAACACCTGCGAATGTGCGCCATGTTGTTACTCGCGCTCGCGCTTCATTTGTTCGAGTTTTATCTGAATGGGTTATTGATGAAAAGACTGGCGCTACTGCGCTAGATGCTTTATCTGATACCTACAAGAAGGCAGCAGAGCTTGCCAAGAAATCCTCAAAGGTTGCACTTTCATTATTAATCGTGATTGTTGCGTTTTTAGGATTTAACTCTGTAACTGGCGCAGAATTCAATAATCTTCCTTCAGTAACTAACTTTACTCAAGAGGCTCCTGCAACTATTGAGGCTGCTCCTGAAGAATCAGTTGCTCCATCGGATGAGGAACTATCAAGCCAGAAAGTAGTAACTGAGAATAATTCAATTAACTTTAAAGCTTCAAATACTTTATTTGCTGGTTTAGCTAAAGATGGAACACCGGTTGGATTTACAGTCTCTGACTTATCAGGAAATGTTGGATCTATTGTCACAACTCCTGGATCATCAGTAACCAATCCAGATGGATATGTGCTTATCTCTTATGTTCAATCAACAGGTGCTAATTCAATAAATATTTTGCTTTCTCAATCAATCACAGTTGATGGCGCTGGAACCTCTTACGCAGCTAGCCCATCTGTGACAATTGCTGGAAATTGGTACCCAATGACCTTGAACGGGTCAGATTCCAAGATTTCGCGCCTACCTAACGGTAACTACCTTTTGACCGCCACTTTATACGTGGATTCCACTGTTGAATCGGGCATGTTCTTCGATTCCACCTCCGGGTTGGATGTCGATGCGATCCCAGGGGAAATATCTACCCGTATAATTATGGACTCTAGCAAGAGCCAAATTCTTGCCCAGGCGATCAATGTAAGCGCCAAGGGAGTCAAGTAAATGACTTCTAACAACCAGGTTTCTCCTGTGATCCGGATATCACGGGGGGAAAGAGATGCGTCAGCACGTGCGACTCATCTCAAAGCCGCCTCTAAGAAATACTTAGAGACGACTATTGAAAGGAAACAAATGTCTACAACGACAAACTTCAAGCGCATTGCGCTTGTAGCTGTTGCAGCGTTGGGTCTGGGAGTACTTAGCTCAGTTCCTTCACAAGCTGTAATTAACGCGGATTCGGTGACTTTGTCATCGCCAACTGCGGCACAAACAACTGCTGAAACATACACAGCCACATCAGCTGTTGTAACAGTTTCATTCTTTGCACCAGCTAATGACTCAATGTCAATTACTGCTGCATTAACAGCAGCACCTGCTGGAAATACTGCTCTACCTACATTGCGTTTGGTAGAAACCTCATCAGCAATCATTGATACTTTGGTGGCACCTCGCGGCGCTTCACCTTTTGCTCTGGTTGGCGATACACAAACTTCAAACACAGCTGCTTTTGTAAGAGCTGGAGACCCTGCTAAAGTTACAACTGCCAAGTTTGCTGTTTATCTAACAACAACAAACATAGCTGGACCAACTGTTGCTGGTACATACTCAGTTAAAATCACACCAGCATCTGGTGGAACTGTCTCTGGCCCACTTCAAGGTTCAACAGCCCAAACACTGACAATTACTGTTACAACAGCAGCAATTGAAAGCGTTACACCTGATGCAACCAAGTCAAAGGTGTTCGTTCAGGCAGCTGGTGCTGCAGCAACACCAACCACAGACTCAGTAGTAGCGGCTTCGAGAGAAGTAGCCTCAACATCTCGTGGTTATGTTTACTACTCATCACTTAACGCTGCAGGTGGCGCAGTTGCTGAATCAATTACTGCTGAAATCTCTGGCCCAGGAACTCTTGGACTAGGAAGCACAGCTGTATCAGCAGGTCGCTCAATTTCTGTAAAGAATGGTGACACAGTTACTATTTGGTCAGATGGCGTTGCTGGAAAGTCAACAATTACAATTAAGGGTTCAACCTCTGGTGTAACTCTTGGTACAAAGACTGTTACTTTCTTTGGCCCAACTGCTTCCTTCACAGCCGCTGCCGGTAAGGCAATCTTGGCTGTAGGAGCAAACCTAAAGGCTATAACCTTCACAGCTGCTGACTCAGCTGCAAACGTATTAAATGATGAATTCACACCAACAGGTGGAACTCAGCAAGTTTGGTACGCCTATTCAAGTGATACAACTGTTGCGACAGTTGGAACACTTGACTACCAAGTAGATTCAGGAACTGTTTCTGTAACTGGTGTTAAAGCCGGTACAACAACAATCACAATTGGAAATGCTGCAACACTTGCTGCATCAACAATTAAGTCCGCTCCTGTAACACTACGTGTTGGTTCAACTGCAATCTCATCTGTAAAGGTTGCTTTTGATAAGGCAAATTACGCTCCAGGTGAGAAAGCAATCATCACCGTAGCTGCTTACGATGCAACCAATTTATTAGTTGTTCCAACAACTTACGAATTGTGGGCAACCGGTAAGGTACTTGCGACAGATAAGAACTTCTCACAAGGAACATTTGCGGCAGCAACTGATACATCAGTTACCTTTGCATCTGCAACCTCAGCGGGAGTTTCAACTGCTGGTTTTGTTACCTACACTGTTTACATGCCATCAACACCAGGCACTGTAACTTTGACTGGAACATTAGCTAACCCAACAGGCAGCGCAACAAATGCTGCTATTGGAACACTAGTTACTGTTGCTGCAATTCAAGGAACAGCAGTTACAGCGTCTGCAACAGTTACCGATTCAGGATCAGCGGCTCTTGCTGCAGTTACTGCGTTGGCAACAACAGTTGCATCACTAAGAACTTTGATTGTTACATTAACAAACTTGGTTCTAAAAATTCAGAAGAAGGTAAAGGCGTAATTAGCCTCCAGAACTGAAAATAGTATGGGCCCAGTTCCTTGCAAAAGGAACTGGGCCCATATTCATTGATATGATTAATCGTGGCTAAGCAAAGACAAACTAAGGTAAATTACTCGAACCTCTGGATCTTAACAATCGGGGTTGCTCTTACTACTCTTTATTTTAATTCAAAAATCCAAGATCCCTTTAACTCTCCGAAATTATGGTTAATAGTTCTATTGTCATCATGGCTGTTAGGTCATGTAATCACGAATTTGAAATCTACTTTTGTTGTAAATAAAAGCGTTCTCTACGCAATTTCACTCTTTCTGTTTTCAGGCTTAATTTCTCTTATTTTGACCAATCCAATCTATACGGGCTTCTTTGGTGAAACACAAAGACGTAATGGATTCCTAAGTTACCTATGTTTATCGATTATTTTGATAGCAGCTATGCAATCTATAAAGTTTTCTTTTATATCCAGGTTTAGTATTGTTGTTATTTTAGTCGGGTTAGTTCTTTCAGTTTATGGGCTAATGCAAATATCAGGGGTTGACTTCGTGAAATGGAACAATCCATATAACGCAGTAATTTCAACCGTAGGTAATCCAAACTTCGCAGCTGCAATAATGGCAATTATCGCAACATTAAATTTTGGTTTTGCGTTGATGCCTAGCTTTAATTTAGTGCAGCGATTATTGCATTTATTGGTTTTCATACTTTCATTTTTTGCCATTTTTAGATCTGACGCTAGACAGGGCTTAGTGTCTGGCGCAGTTGGAATAGGAACAATTTTTATCATTTATGTTCATAGTAAATATAGAAGAATCGGTTGGTTCTTTGCTTTTTCAGCATTTTTAATTGGTGTATTTTCAATTCTTGGAATGTTACAAAAGGGCCCACTTCAATCACTTCTTTATAAAGATTCTGTATCGGTGCGTGGATATTATTGGCGCGCTGGTATTGAAATGTTTCGTGATAATTTTCTATTCGGTATCGGACAAGACAGATACGGGGCTTTCTTCAAAGCTTATCGCGAACCTAAATACTCACTAAATTATGGATTTGATATTACAAGTAGTAATGCTCATAATGTTCCGATCCAACTGTTTTCTACAGGCGGTATTTTTTTTGGTGGTGCTTACCTTGCATTGATGGCGATAGTGCTCTTTTTTGGCTATCGAGGAATAAAAAAATCTTCTGGAACAAATAGATTAGTTCTCGCCACACTTATCTCAGGCTGGCTTGCATACCAAGCACAATCCTTGATCTCAATCGACAACCTTGGAATATCAGTTTGGGGTTGGTTGTTATCTGGGTTCATTATTGGTTTATCAACTCAGATCACCCAAGCTGAATTGGTTCAAGGCGCTGTAAAACCAAAGAATGTGAATTCACTTAAGCTGCTACAGCCTGTAATTTCTGGCGTTATGTCTGTGTGTGCCGTAATTCTTGTCTCTGTCTTATATCGTGGCGAAGAGGCAGCTTTCCAAACCAGAATTCGATTCAATCCACAGGTTGAAGCAAACAATAATGTTATTTTGGAATTTGCATCCAAATCACTAGAAACTCCTTTAATCGAACCTGCCTATAAAATTGCGAGCTTAAATTATCTTGCAGCCTCCGGCTTTGCCGAACGAGCTTTAGTTGAGCTGAATAAGCAGTTAACGTATGACCCAAGAAATCTAGATGTCTTAAATCCGATAGCTGAGATCAATGAAAGATTGAACAGAGTTTCCGAAGCAATAGTTGCAAGAGAAGCGATTCGGGCACTAGATCCCTGGAATTCGAGAAACCTATTGCAACTGGGCAGGGAGTATCAGTTTGTTGGCCAGTTCAACAAGATGCAAGAAGTTAGAGAGGCTATTTCAAAATTCGACACAGTTTCCAAAGAGTCAGAAGCAGCTAAATCTGAGCTAGTACGGGAGTGAGTTTCATTAAAAAAAAGATTGTAATTGTCGGCCAGGGTTACGTAGGGCTGCCACTGGCTATTTCATGTGCTCAAGTAGGGTTTGAGGTAACAGGTATTGATTTAAATGAAGAGAAAGTTTCTCAGTTAAATAAACATCAATCAATAATTGAAGATGTTACCGATGAAGAGTTGAAAACTGTAAGTGTTTCTGGAAAATATAGGGCAACGACTGATAGTTTGATCGATCCGTCTGCGGAGATTATTTGCATCTGCGTGCCAACACCGCTGGGATCTGATCACCAACCAGATCTAGAAATTCTAAAGGCAGCGACAAAGGATGTTGGAAAGAAATTAAAACCAGACATGTTGGTAATTATTGAATCAACTATTCAGCCTGGAACAACGAGGGATGTTGTTGTGCCGATCTTGGAGAAAGAATCAGGCTTAAGCAGCGATCAATTCTTAGTGGCTTACTCTCCTGAGCGGATTGATCCAATGAATAAGAAGTTCACGATTAAAAATACGCCAAAGCTTGTGGCTGGATTAACGCCAGATGCTGCGGTAAAGGCTAAAGAGTTTTATTCAAAGTTTATCGATCAGGTGGATGTTTGTGATTCACTTGAAGTGGCCGAGACAGCGAAGCTGCTGGAGAACTCATTTAGATTGGTAAATATTTCATTCATTAATGAGCTAGCGATGTTTTGTCAGAAAATTGGGATTGATGTTAATGATGTAATTAAAGCTGCTTCTACAAAGCCTTATGGCTTTATGCCTTTTTATCCAAGTGTTGGTGTTGGTGGGCACTGTATTCCGGTGGATCCGTTGTATTTGGCACAAGCGGCAAGAGCGGTCGGGGCACCAACTAGATTTATTGAATTAGCAGATGAAATTAATTTGGCAATGCCAACTTACTTTGTGGGCAGAGCATCAGAGATGTTAGGTGGGCTAAAGGATAAGAA
Source organism: uncultured Actinomycetes bacterium (assembly GCA_903892335.1). Taxonomy (GTDB): domain Bacteria; phylum Actinomycetota; class Actinomycetes; order Nanopelagicales; family Nanopelagicaceae; genus Nanopelagicus. The sequence goes on along the minus strand of CAITID010000163.1, from coordinate 17,263 downwards.
GGTTTTGGTAATTGGGGTTTCTTATAAGCCAAATGTGGCAGATGTTAGGGAGACACCGGTTGAGGCTTTGATTAATGGACTTAAAAAATCAGGCGCGGTTGTGAGCTGGCATGATGATTTGGTGAAGAGTTGGAATGGGCAGGCCTCTGTGGCGCTGGGTTCAAGTTTTGACTTAGCTATCTTGGCTACACCGCACGATTATTTGGATTTGAGTTTAATGGGCAGCGTTCCAGTATTGAATACGAGAGGCTCCAAGTGAAGTATTTAATTACTGGTGGTGCTGGCTTTATTGGGTCCCATTTATCTGATGCATTGGTAGCACGTGGTGATTCAGTGGTTGTTTTAGATAACTTTACAACTGGAAACAAAGAGAATTTAAGTGGCGTAGTTAATTCTGTTTCTGTTGTTTCTGGGGATATTTTGGACTCTGCGCTAGTCACCAAGTTAGTTGGTGAGTGTGATTTTGTGGTGCACTTAGCGGCGGCTTTAGGTGTCTTTAACATTGTTAACAAGCCATTGGAAAGTTTGACTACAAATTTAAAGGGTACTGAGATTGTGCTGGAGGCGGCTGCAAAATTTAATACACCAATATTGGTTGCATCTACTTCTGAGATTTATGGCAAGAACAATAAGGTGCCGTTAAATGAGGAGGATGATCGAATTATTGGACATCCGCTAAAGAGTCGGTGGAGTTATTCTGAGGCAAAAGCTGTGGATGAGAGCTTGGCTTACTTTTACTTTCAAGAGAAGGGCCTACCAACTAGGTTGGTTCGATTCTTTAACACGGTAGGACCAAGACAGGTTGGCCATTACGGAATGGTGGTTCCAAGGTTTGTAAGTGCTGCAGTTAGTGGAGATGCACTGAGTGTTTATGGCAGTGGTGAGCAGATTAGATGTTTTTGTCATGTTAGTGATGCGGTGCGGGCACTGCTTTTAGTAATGGATTCAGATAAGGCGATAGGTGAAGTGTTTAATGTTGGTAATAATCAACAGATCTCAATTATGGATTTGGCGAAGAAGGTAATTTCAGTAACTGGCTCATCTTCTTCGATTGAGATGCTCTCTTATGAGAAGGCCTACCCTGCTGGCTTTGAGGATATGGAAAGGCGAGTTCCAGATATCTCAAAGATAGAGCGGGTATTGGGCTGGAAGCCACAGATTGGGCTTGAGCAGATTATTAAGGATATTGCTGCGCATAATGCAGGTAGGGCGCACAAGTAATTCCCTAGTAGTTCTCAGGAAGTTAGGCTTTGATCAGGTAGTGATAATCGGAAAACGAAAGCCAGCAGATTACGCATCTTTGATTTTAGGTGTTGGCCTTGGTTTAACTATTGCAGTTTTTATTGAGACATTAACTGCCAATGATCTAGATGGTGTTTATCCAATCATTACTAGCATCTCTCGCATATGCGCACTAGTTGGAACATATCTAGCTTTAGTTGGCTTGGTTTTGGTATCTCGTATTGCCTGGGTTGAAAAATCTGTTGGGCATGATCGCCTAGTTACCTGGCATAGAAAGCTAGGTCCTTACTCATTGTTTTTAATTACCTTTCATGTTTTCTTTGTGACTCTTGGTTACGCTGGCAATGATCAGATTCCTATGGCTAAAGAGTTGTGGAATTTAGTACTTAACTTTCCGTGGATGCTGCCCGCGTTAGTTGGATTTTTATTTTATATTGCAGCGGGAGTCTCCTCATATAAAAAAGTTAGAGCCAAGATCTCATATGAGAGCTGGTGGACGATTCACCTTTATACGTATTTGGGTGTGGCACTCTCATTTATGCACCAGATATTAACTGGCTCGATGTTTATTGATCATCCACTAAATAAGTTGTTTTGGCAGGGGATGTATTTGGCAGTTGCATTTGTTTTAGTGTGGTGGCGATTTGTCCTTCCAAATGCCAGATCACTGCGTCATGGGCTGCGCGTAGAGCAGGTTGTAATTGAAGGACCTGGAGTAATTTCAATAATTATGAAGGGGCGAAATCTAGATAAGTTAAAGGCGCAAGGTGGGCAATTTTTTGGCTGGAGGTTTCTAGCTAAGCAGCAATGGTGGATCTCCCATCCATACTCACTATCTGCTGCTCCTACTAATGAATACCTGCGGGTCACGGTGAAGAATCTTGGTGATTCATCAAGTGCGCTAGCAAGGTTAAAACCAGGAACTCGGGTGTTTTTTGAGGGACCTTATGGAACATTTGTGGCAAGTAAGGCAAGTCGTGGACATATTTTATTAGTTGGTGGCGGTGTTGGGATTACGCCAATTAGAGCGTTACTAGATGAGTTTGATCCAACTAAAGAGATTGATATTTTATATCGAGCATCACGGGATGAGGATTTGGTTTTAAGGAGAGAGCTTGACGCCCTGGCTAGAAAGCGTGGCGCCAGAGTTCACTACCTAATAGGACCAAGAAGTAAACATCCAATGGATGCTCAGTACATATCTAAGTTAGTGCCAGCATTTAAGGATTGTGATGTGTTTATTTGTGGGCCTGCGCCATTAGTTAATGCGGTCAGGAGCGCAGCACAAGAAAGTGGAGTTACTAAAAATAGGTTTCATGATGAAGCATTCGCCTTTCATGGTGAGTAAGAGGAGATAATGAAAAAACGTGCTTTATTAATTGTTACTGGCACCGTTGGCGCTTTAGGTAGTGTCCTTGCGATTACTCCTCCACAATTTGGCAATAACTCAGGTGGTGTTACTGCAGCAACAACTCCAACACCGACAGCCGCACCTGTGGCAACAAAAACTGCCGCACCTGGGCAAACACCTACTTCACCAATGCCAACGCCCGTAGCGCCCACTGCGGCGCCTACTAAAGCGCCAAGTGGCACCGTTACAGTCATGGGAGATACTTTTGGTGCAAATGAGGGTGGTCGTAACTGGGGCGATGTAACCGTTAGCGTTACTTTTGTTGATGGAGTTATAACTGCAGTTAAAGGAAAACAGTCACCAGTAAGCCGGGGCCAACGTGCTTTTGATCGTTTAGATCCTTATGTCTTAGGCCAGAAAATTACTGTTGCTGGAATTAAATCCAAGAGTGCAAATTCACTCGCATTTGTTTCAGGTGTTTCCTATAGCTCAATTGCTTATTGGGAGTCATTAAAATCTGCGATTTCTAAAGCTGGTTTATAAACATTGAGCTCACTTAGCTATCAGGTTCAAACTTGGGGAACAGTAATTTTAATTGAGCTCTCATCACAAGTCGTTAGTGAAGAAACATTGATTCTTGCCGCAAAGGATGCGGAAGGTTTTTTACTACAGGTAGATAGATTGTTTTCAACTTATCGAGATGATTCACAAGTAAGCGCACTTCGCACAGGCAGATTAGAAATTACAGATGCTGATCCGTTGGTTAAAAAGGTATGGGATAGCTGTTTGCTTGCTCGTGATTTAACAGATGGTGCATTTGATCCTTGGCAGGTTGCAGGCGGTTTTGATCCATCGGGATATGTGAAGGGTTGGGCTGCAGATAAGTGTGGGCAGATTTTTAAAAAGCATGGCGTTGAGAACTCTTTAGTAAATGCAGCTGGAGATATTTCAGTGCGCGGTGGATTATTACATGATGGTGCTATCGGGCCATGGCCACTTCAAATTCGAAATCCAGAAAAATTTGATGAGGTGGTTAAGGATGTGCCGCTTCATGATGGCGCTATTGCAACCAGTGGAGTAAGTGAAAAAGGCTCACACATTAAAGATCCATTTACTGGGTTAATTGCAATCGGTGCACTTAGTGCGACTGTGGTTGGCCCAGATGGTGGTATGGCAGAGGCGCTAGCAACAGCGCTTGTGGTGGCGGGTAAAGATGGTGCTATTTGGTTTGAAAAGGAAGAATTTGCGCATTACTGGGCATTTGTAATTGATCGCCACAGCGATACTTCCTGGAGTATTGCTGGACCTGCGATATCGGCCCTCACTTTATAAGCCAGTAAAGTTCATCTTATGACCACAGGTGGCTTCTCAAGTTTTGGCTTATTAAAAGAGGAAGAGGCGTTAGTACTGCCTTCGCTTACAAATAATGATGCAATTGAGATTGGTTTAATTGCTGTTTCTATAGGACGTGAGCGAGCACTTCCAGTTTCATTTGAGGTGCGCATCGGTGATTGGACAATCTTTCACGCCGCATTAGATGGCGCAAAAACTGAACATGATTGGTGGATTGCCCGCAAGGCAAGGGTGGTTAATTTAAAACACCATGCAACTATTTATGAAAGAGTTTTGGCTGAAGAGCAAGGCATTGACTGGCATAAAGAAAATAATGTTGAGGATGAGACTCATGCAATTCATGGTGGAGGCTTGCCATTAATTGTTAAGGATGAAGGATTTAAGGGAATACTTTTAGTCTCTGGACTTCCACAGGTGGAAGATCATTTATTAGGTGTTGAGATTCTGACTGAATTTCTAGCACGCAAGGGTGAAGTTCTTTGATCACTGGGCAGGTTTGGGTTTGTGGTGAGGTATTAATAGATCTAATTCCAGAGGGCGCCGAGCGCAAAGTAATTGTTGGTGGTGGGCCGGCAAATACAGCAAAGGCGCTAGCTAAATTAGGAATCACAACACAATTTATTGATGGCATCTCATCAGATCAATATGGCCAGATGGCACTTAAAGAATTACAGCAAGATGGTGTGTTACTGGATTATGTTAAGTTTTCTGACAAGCCAACATGTTTAGCCATTGTTTCACTATCTCCTGCAGGCGGTGCAACATATGAGTTTGTAATTGATGAAACAGCCACTTTTGATTTCGCGCATTCATGGCTACCTGATCCATTTGAGTTAAAGCCTGCGCTACTTCACATTGGAACTTTGGTAACTGCAATTGAGCCTGCAGCATCTGTTTTGCATGAATGGGCATCAAAGGTGGCAGAGGTTGCACCAGTTGTATTTGATCCAAATATCAGGCCAGCGGTTATGGATAATCGGGATCTATATGTGGCAGCGGTTGAAAAATGGGTAGCGATCTCATCTGCGGTTAAGGTTTCAGATGATGATTTAAATTGGTTGTATCCAGATCAGGCAATAGATTCAATTGTAAATCGCTGGCTATTAGATGGGGTTGCACTAGTTGTCGTCACATTTGGTGGAAATGGAATTACTGGGTTTACTAGTGAAGGCAAAGTTGAAGTTGGTGCGGTAAAAGTTGATGTTGTCGATACTGTTGGCGCAGGAGACACAGTAGGTGCAGTATTAGTTGAGGCAATAATTGAAAAGGGATTAGCAAATTTAAATGGTGATAATTTGAAGGCAACACTAGATCGCGCAGCTAAAGCTGCAGCGATTACCTGCTCGCGCAGCGGCGCCAAGCCACCATCTAAATTGGAGTTGATTAATGCTTAACATTGATGGCGATCAAATATCAATTGGGATTGATTTAGATCAAGGTGCACGCCTGGCATCTGTGCAGTGGCGAGATATGCAATTTGCAGTCCCCTTTGCCGGTGATCCTCGTGGTTGGGGTTGGTATGCGATGGCGCCATGGGCGGGGCGAATTAAAAATGGCATTGTTAAAGATAAATCTGGCAACAAGGTTCAACTACCAACCACTTTTGATCCACCACATGCAATTCATGGTTATGGATTTTTCTCCTCTTGGGAGGATTTAGGTGAAGGACGACAGTTACTAGAGTTTCCAGCACCTTATGACGGCGCCTCTGTTACACAACAAATTGAAATTTTAGATGATGCAATTCGTTGGTCACTAGATTATGAAGCAGGAGATTGCGATCTTCCATTCTCACTTGGCTTTCATCCATGGTTTGCTCGCGATATTGGTCGTGGAGATTCGGCTGAAATTTCATTTGCTGCGCAGAAGATGTTTAAACGTGGAGCTGATTATTTGCCAACCGGTGAGTTAATTCAGCCAACTGGGCAACCTTGGGATGACACATTTAAAGATGTAATTGGTTTGACTGAAATAATTTGGCCAGGGGCTGCGCGTGTAACAATTGAATCTGATTCACCTTACTGGACTGTTTACACCGAGCACGAGGATGGTATTTGTGTGGAGCCAGTAACGGCGCCACCTGATTGCCAAAACCTAGGAATTGTTGGAGATACCTACATTGAAATGCTAATCACCTTTGAAGAGGATTATTAACTTAAAGTAATTCCTAATTGGCGTATTATTACCTCGTTCTTCGTTAGGGAATTGCTCTATCCATTGAGCTACATGGGTAGCGGTCGAAAAATACTTACATTGTTTGAGTTGAAAATTGCATTTTGCCTTTGATGTGGAAAGACTAGGGCTGTGCAAAAACTTAGCGGCGTATTTAATGTTTTATCGACTCCAATTGATAATAATGATGAGATTGACTTTGCGGTATTTGAGAAAGAGATTGAGTGGCTACTCAAGTGTGGAAGCAATGGCGCAGTACTTGCCATGGTTTCAGAGGTGTTGCGCTTTAGTGCTGCAGAACGTCGTGAGCAGTGGAAGGCGGCGGTTAAGTTTTTAAATTGCAGAGTGCCACTTGTTGTAAGTGTTGGCGCTGAAAGTTCGGCAATTGCAGTTAAGTTAGCAAAGGATGCGCAATCAGATGGTGCATCAGCACTGATGGCAACTCCACCAAGTGCTTTTGCTGCAACAGCGGATGAGGTTAAAAATTACTATGTAAAGATAATTGAGGCGGTATCAATTCCAGTAATTGTGCAAGATGCCAGTAATTACTTAGGTAAACCAATAGAGCTCAGTACCTATGTTGAATTAATTGATACTTATGGAAATGAGCGAGTGCAATTTAAACCAGAGGCAAAGCCGGTTAAAGAGCGGCTACAAGAACTAAATAAAATAAGTCAAAATCGGGCCAAGGTATTTGAAGGTCAAGGTGGTATTGATCTACTTGATACTCATCCACTAGGTGTGGTTGGAACAATGCCTGGAGCTGAGGTGCCATGGGCGCTAGTTGCACTATGGAAATCATTAAATGAGAAAAATCTTGATCTAGCACATGCAATCCACGCACCACTTTCTAAATTGATCTCATTTCAAACCACACTAGATGCCTATGTGGCAATTGAGAAGTATTTACTCCTTAAGCAAGGTGTATTTACAAATATGAATCAGCGTGGGCCAGTTGGCTATAAGTTAACCCCACAGGTTTCAAAAGAGATTGATCTGGCGTATTCAGAGTTGGTCGCTGTTGTTAAACCAGTAAGTATTTAGCGAACTCGATACATCACATCTTGGCTAGATTGCGCAAAGCCAAGTGATTTATAAAGATTAACTGCTACTTCATTATCTGAGTCCACATAAAGCATTGCTGTAGTTAAGCCATTGCGCTTTAAGTAAGTGAGCGCCGTTTGTGTTAACACCTTGCCAAGGCCGGTGCCCGATCTGGCAACTGCGGTTATATAGATTTCACCGATTGGGTCATGATCATGTTGTTCTGCTTGATCCTTATGTTTATGTGAGTGACCACCGTGGATCTTGGTCCAAGTAAATCCAATTAATTTTTCTTTTTCAGTAGCCACAAAGAATCCTGCTGGGTCAAACCAAGACTCAGCTAACCTGGTTTGCAGATCTTTAATACTCCAGCCGCCTTGTTCTGGATGATCTTTAAATACTTGGTTATTTAAAACTAGCCACTCCTGATCATCAATTCCTGGCAAGAATATTCTAATCGCAAAATCATGTTTAAGTGGCTCTAGATCAGCCAATGATTTGCGCATTTGAATTACCGTTCTAATTCGTTCAAAGCCACTTTCTTGCGCCAATTTTTGGGCCGCTGATAAATCACCATGGGCCCAAAGGCGCATCTTTACTCCACAAATTTCTTTAGATTTACTTAACAACTCCTTACCCAAACCGCTCTGGCGATGATCAGGATGAACTACTAATTCAACACTTGGGCCGGCAACTAAATCGGTGGCATCAATATGGGCGTAAGCAATTACTTGATTTTCTTGCTCCATGATTAAGTGTGAATCAGATTTATCCCCACCATGGCGCAGGTGCAAGATTATGTGTTCAGAAATTGGTGGTGTGCCATCTTGGGCGGTGGCAATGTCAATGAGTGCGATTACGCCATCAATTTGGTATTTGGATAATGAGTTTAGGTGTTGCAAAGTTTGTTAACTTAGATCTGCAGTTGAGTTGTCATCTGATGTGGCAAAGCGATAGCCAACATTTCGTACGGTGCCAATAATTGCTTCAAACTCTGGGCCTAACTTTGAGCGCAGCCTTCTAATATGAACATCTACCGTTCTAGTTCCACCAAAGTAGTCATAGCCCCAGATCTCTTGCAGCAATTGCGAGCGGGTAAATACTCGTCCTGGGTGCTGGGCTAAGTACTTAAGTAATTCAAACTCTTTAAAGGTTAAATCCAATACTCGGCCCTTTAATTTTGCGGTGTAGGTGCGCTCATCAATTACTACATCACCACTTCTAATCTCTTGTGAGTTTGGATTTGTGGCGAGTAGTTGTGCCGCAGAGTTGCCAAGTGCAATTCGAATTCGCGCTTCCACTTCGGCCGGACCTGCAGTATCTAGAATTACATCATCTACATTCCAATCTGCATTAATTGCAGACAGTCCGCCCTCAGTTGTTATAACAATAATTGGTGAGCTAACTCCAGTTGTTGATATTAATTTCGTGAAGGATTTAGCATTTGGTAGATCACGACGAGCATCTACAAGTAAACAATCAACCTCTGGCACATCCACCAATACTGATACTTCGGCCGGCAAGATCTTTACCTGATGTTGCAATAAGGCAAGAGCAGGTAACACCTCAGCGCTTGCGCCCATCGTGTTTGTTAGAAGAAGAATTCTCGCCATAAGAATGCAAGAATACCCCCTATGAATTCCCCGCTGCTACTCCTTATGTTGCTTGCCCTGGCAACTGGCATTGGCTTTCGAATCAGAGCCACGCAGGGGCGAGTAAAAGTCAGGCCAGGATTACAACTGACTAAATCTGAGATCGGAACCGCTTTTGGTAAGCGAGCCACACTCGTTCAATTCTCCACCACATTTTGCTCCGCCTGCAGGGCAGCTAAGGTTTTAATCGCAGATGTTGTAGCAAAGCGTGATGATGTTAAGTATGTTGAAATTGATGCCGAATCAAATCTGCAGTTAGTTCGCAAATTAAATATTAAATCCACACCCACAACTATCTTTATTGATGCCAAAGGCTATGAGATTGCCAGAGCGGTCGGTGCCCCTAAGCGCGATCAGGTGATTGCAGCCATTAATCGTCTGTAATTGCTTCTGCAATTTGTTCGCAGGTATTAATCTCAATTTCTGTTTAGAATCCCGATCATGACTCAAACTTCAAATAACCCAGCGCCAGTAACAATTGATGCTCGCGGCCCAAGATTTACCGCAACTATCACATTAGTTGTATTAGCAATTGCCCTACTTACGCAATCAATTTATGTAATTGGTTTTCAATTACTTGTATTTGGTATTGCAGCATTTATCGGTTTAAAGAAATCACCGTATGGAATTATTTATCGAAATCTTGTGCAACCAAAACTTCGTGGGCCAGTTCCACTAGAGGATCAACGCCCTCCAAGATTTGCACAACTAGTCGGATTTTTATTTGCACTAGTTGCCGTAATCAGCTTGTTAAGTGATGCAAATGCGGTTTTCACAATCGCAACTAGCTTTGCACTAGTGGCCGCCTTCTTAAACAGCGCATTTGGATTCTGCCTTGGCTGCCGGATGTATTTAATTTTGGTAAGGATCTTTAAAAGAGCCTAGACTTACCTCATGGCTAAGCAGCATGAGTTACGTGAGAAGGGCCTTCGCCTTACTCCACAACGCGAATTAGTCTTACAAGCTGTTCGCGAATTAGGCCATGCCACACCTGAAGAGGTTGCCGAAAAGGTTAGATCTACTCACCCTGGAATTAATTTATCTACGGTTTATCGCAACTTAGAAACTCTAGAAAATGTTGGCCTAGTTCTACACACCCACTTAGGTCATGGCGGTGCTACCTATCACGCAGCTGAAGAGTTAACCCACCTACATTTAGTTTGTAGTGTTTGTGGATCTATTGGGGACGCGCCAATTGAGGCAGCAGCTAACTTTGTAAATACATTATCTGATGATTATGGGTTTAAAACAGATGTCACACACTTTGCTATTTATGGCACCTGCCAGAAGTGCAGTAAGTAATTGACTGCTGTCTTAGTTGAAAGTGGACCAGATCAAGGTGCGATTTGGCACTTTGGTGAACCAAATAAAGAACAAAAATCCTTAGTAGCAGGGGATGCTTGGGCGCAATTAATTAATAAAGCGGTAATCACGATAAGTGGCCCAGATCGATTAACTTGGATGCACGCTTTAACAACGCAACATCTAGAAAAATTACCCGCTGGTGAGTGGAAAGAGGCGCTGATCCTTGATGCGCAGGGGCATGTGGAAGAGCAGATTTTCTTAGTTGATGATGGATCAATCTTGTGGCTACACACAGAGAAAGAACGTGCTGCTGGCTTAATTAATTACTTAGAAAAAATGAAGTTCATGTTGCAAGTAGAGGTTAAAGATGTAAGTGATGAGTACGCAGTACTGCGAGCACCTGGTATTGCAGATTCAGTTGGTGGGCCATACGCACTTGTGCCACGTACTGAGTTAGCGGACACAATTGAAGCCTTCAAACAATCACATACAGAAGTTGGCATGTGGGCACTTGAGGCAGAGCGAGTTGCGGCCGGACGTGCAAGATTATTATTTGAAACAGATCATAAATCGATTCCTAATGAGCTTGGCTTTTTAAATACAGCAGTGCATATGAATAAAGGTTGCTACCGTGGCCAGGAGACTGTGGCAAAAGTATTTAATTTAGGGCAACCACCAAGGCGATTAGTTTTATTACATTTAGATGGCTCAATGGTTGCAATGCCAGGACATGGCGCAAAGGTTGAATTAGATGGCAAGGAGATTGGCTATATCGGCACAATGGCTCGTCATTACGAGTTAGGACCAATTGCACTTGCTGTGATTAAGCGAAGTACACCAATTGATGCAGTGCTAAATGTTGAGGGCGTACCAGCATCGCAAGAGGAAATTTCACACACGAAACGTTAGGCTTACCAAGTGGAGCGACTAACAACAGTTTTGTTAATTATTGTCTCCTTTTGCCTATCGGTACTCTTGATTTATAAGGGTGCAACGGGTGCACTAAAGAGTTGGCGGGAGAGCAACAAGTAATGGCTTTTACAATTCCAGAGAACTTGCATCCAGATTTAATGCCACTTGCTTGGCTAATTGGAACTTGGCGCGGTAAAGGTAAGGCTGAGTATCCAGATATGAAATCAATAAATTATGCGCAAGAGGTGACCTTTAATCATGATGGACAAAATTATTTAAATTACTTCTCTCGCACATGGGAAATTGATGACGAGAATGAAATTATTAAACCGCATGACTCAGAGGTTGGCTTTTGGCGAGTGCGCGATAAAGAGGTTCTAGAGGTAGTGCTTTCACACAACAGTGGCACCAATGAGGGTTGGCTTGGCTTAATTCGTGGGCCAAAGATTCAATTAGCAATGGATAAAACTTATGAATCACCAAGTGCTAAAGCAATTGGCGCCGGTTCTCGCTTATATGGATTAGTTGAAGGGCAATTATTTACTTCACTTGATGTGGAAAAAAACGGGCATGATCTGCAGGCGTATATGTGGTCATCACTAGAAAGACAATCTTAAAAATTAATAACAAATTTATCGGTGAAGTCTTAGCTGAGGTAACACGAGATGGTGTTGTTGAATCAGTTCACTTAGGGCATCTGGTTGCGTTAAATGCTGATGGCTCAGTGTTTATTTCTGCTGGCTCACCTGAGCTTCCAATATTTCCAAGATCTGCAATTAAAGCAATTCAAGCAGCAGCAATGCTTCGTGCTGGATTAAAAGTTGATGATCAGAAGTTAGCCTTAATTTGTGCCAGCCATTCAGGGGCACAGATTCATATTGATTTAACTAAAAAGATATTAGCCAACGGTGGTATTGCAGAAAGTGCCATGAAAAATGCAGTTGATAAACCACTTGGTGAAAAAGAGCGAGCTGCGTTGGGGGATGCACCAGGCACACAATTTACGCAAAACTGCAGTGGCAAACATGCTGGCATGTTGGTAACTGCCCAGTTAAATGGCTGGGATTTAAATACTTATTTAGATATCAACCACCCACTACAACTTGCAATCGCCGCAGAGCTTGAAGAGATGGCGCAGGAGAAAATTTCTACAGTCAGTGTTGATGGATGCGGCGCCCCGTTATTTGCAATTTCAACTATGGGATTAGCTAAGGCAATAAGAAAAGTCGTTATTTCTAAGGATCCGATTTACCAACAAATTGTTAAAGCTGCTACAACTTATCCAGAGTTAATTGCAGGGGAAGGCAGATTAACGACTCGAATGATGCAGGCAGTTCCTGGTTTGTTTATGAAGGAGGGTGCTGAAGGAATTGAGGTTTGTGCATTAAGTGATGGCCGGACAATTGCAATGAAGATCATTGACGGCTCCTGGCGACCAGTTTCAACAATTATTCAATCAATCTTTGATAAGTGGAGCGTTGTGATGCCGGATGAATCGGTGAAGATTTACGGCGGGCCAAGGGTTGTGGGAACGGTAATTTCAAAGATTTAGTTGGTATTTCTTAAGTTAGAATTAGCAAGTGAAATCCCGCATAGCAACCTTGATGGTGCACACCTCTCCCCTTGATCAAGCAGGTACTGGGGATGCAGGTGGCATGAATATTTATGTTGTGGAAACTGCTAAGAAGATGGCTGATAGCGGAGTTCAAGTTGATATTTTTACTAGAGCAAGCAAATCTGGGATGCCCGCCTCGGTTGAAATTGCAGATGGCGTAACGGTAAAACATTTAGAGGTCGGACCAAATGAGGCTTTATCAAAAGAGGAATTACCTGGCCAGATCAGCGCCCTAACTTCTGAGTTTATGAAGTTACAGAAACAATTGCCCAAGGATTATTACGATGTCATTCACTCTCATTACTGGATCTCTGGTCAATTAGGTTGGATGATCTCAGAGCAAACTGGAATTCCATTAATTCATACCATGCACACAATGGCTAAGGTGAAGAATTTAAATCTAGCAGTTGGTGAAAAGCCAGAACCAAAGATTCGAGCCCTCGGTGAGATGCAGGTTGTTAAAGCTGCAACTGGTTTGATTGCTAACACTGATGCCGAGGCAGCCTCACTAGTTTCTTATTATGATGCTTGTCCAGATAATGTCTTTGTGGTGGCGCCCGGAGTTGATTTACAAACATTTCATCCAGGTGCTGGTAAATCAGTTGCTAGAGAGAAATTAAATATTGCACCAGATGCTCTTGTGCTTACCTTCGTTGGCAGAATTCAGCCACACAAGGGGCCAGATGTATTAGTTAGATCAGTAGCTGAGATGCTCTCGCACTCACCACACTTAAAGAGCAAATTAGCTTTGGTAATTATGGGTGGCCCATCTGGCGCTGGCTTAGATGAGTTAGAAAAGTTAAAAGCACTGGCTAAGTTTTTAAAGATTGAAGATATAACACATTTTATTGATCCAGTACCAAGGGATCAGTTGCCAGATTGGTATCGTGCTTCCGATTTAGTTTGTGTGCCAAGCTACTCTGAAAGTTTTGGATTAGTCGCACTTGAAGCACAATCTTGTGGCACACCAGTTGTTGCAACAGCTATTGGTGGCTTGCGCACCGCTGTCTCTGATGGAATTTCTGGCTCACTAGTTGATGGCCATGATCCACGTGCTTGGTCAGCTGTTATTTCAAGGTTACTTTCTGAACCACATCGCCGACTGTTGCTATCAATGGGCGCAGTAGAGCATGCATCTCACTTTGGCTGGGAGAACACTGCACGCAAAACGTTAAGTGTTTATGACTGGGCGATCTCACAACCAGCAATTGATATGAGAAACATCAGGCTAGTAAAGGATGCTTGATCCCAACGCAGTAATTGATGATTTCTTGCAATCACATGATTTAGATTATGACCAAAATGATGAAAACACCTATTTAATTACCTTACCGGGTGAGACGAAATTACAAACCCACTGCGCACTAGTAATCGGTGATCACTCCTTAAGTATCAATGCCTTTGTTATTAGAAAGCCAGATGAGAATCAAGCAGGGGTTTATGAGTACTTACTAAAGAAAAATGCAGCGATGTATTCAGTCGCCTTTGCATTAAATGAGCTTGGTGATATTTACTTAGTTGGCAGATTGCCACTTGCGGCTATTAGTGAGCGCGAAATTGATCGCATACTCGGCGCAGTCCTTCAATACTCAGACTCTTGTTTTAATCCATTACTAGAGCTTGGTTTTTCTTCATCAATTCGTCGCGAGTGGGCATGGCGAGTATCGCGCGGTGAATCATTAGCCAATCTGCAAGCTTTCCAGCACTTAATTTGAGTATGGCAGGATAGGCACATGAAATTAATTTTGCTTCGCCACGGTGAAAGTGAGTGGAACGCAAAAAATCTATTTACTGGTTGGGTTGATGTTGCACTGTCAGCTAAAGGTGTTGAAGAAGCAAAGCGGGGTGGCATACTTTTAAAAGAGCGCAACCTGCTGCCAGATATTGTGCATACCTCGCTGCTGCGCAGAGCAATAACAACCGCATCCTTAGCGCTAGATAATTGTGATCGTCACTGGATTCCTGTTAAGCGCAGCTGGCGATTAAATGAGCGACATTACGGTGCCCTGCAAGGAAAAGATAAAGCTGCAACTTTAAAAGAGTACGGTGAGGAACAGTTTCAACTTTGGCGCAGATCATTTGATGTGCCACCACCGGCTATTGATGACAATGATCAATACTCGCAAAGTAATGATTTGCGCTATGCAACACTTGGCAAAGATTTACCAAAGAGTGAGTGTTTAAAGGATGTTGTGACTCGAATGATTCCTTACTTCACCAATGAGATCACAGCTGATTTGCGAAGTGGCAAAGTAGTTTTAGTTACCGCCCATGGCAACTCAATTAGGGCAATTGTTAAACACATTGATGGTATTTCAGATGCAGATATCGCTGGCGTGAATATTCCAACTGGAATTCCGTTGTTATATGAGTTTGATCAGGATTTTAAGGCGATTAAAAAAGGCGGAGAGTACTTAGATCCGGTTGCAGCACAAACAGCTATTGCTGCGGTTGCAAATCAGGGAAAAAAGTAAACTTATTTAGCGTCGGAGGCGAACTCGCCTTTAACTAAAAAGTAAACTCGACGAGCAATAGATACCGCATGATCTGCGCAGCGCTCGTAATAGCGAGCAAGCAAAGTCATATCAATCGCAGTTTCAACTCCATGTTTCCAGCTTGGCTCAAGTAATGTTGAAATAATTCTGCGATGTAGCTTATCCATTTCATCATCATCTTTTTCAAGTTCAAGTGCAAGTTCGGTATCACGAGTTTCTAATATAAGAGCCATTTTCTCAATAATCTTTCCGCAAACTCGGCCCATCTCTTCAATTGTTAGGGATAGTTCAGGTGGAACTGCGGTGCTTGGATATCTCATCCGCGCCGATTTTGCGACGTGATCAGCTAAATCTCCCATGCGCTCTAAATCAGCGGACATACGAAGTGAAGTAACTAAGGTGCGCAAATCAGCAGCTACTGGTTGTTGTCTGGCAATTAAATTGATTGTGCGAGCATCTAATTCATGTTGCATATCGTTAATGATTGAATCTTCTTGAATTACTTTCTCAGCAAGTGCTAAATCTGCTGTAAGTAAAGAAGTGGTGGCACTTTCCATGGCAGTTTTTACTAGCCCAGCCATTTGGACCAAGGTGGCGCCAACAGCATCTAGCTCTTCATGGAATTGATTACGCATAGGAGAACGCTAGTGGGTTGGGCCTTGATCTGGCGGGAAGAAAGTGAACAGGTCTTAAATAAAGGGTAAAGATATGGGTTATTTATGCCTGACTAACTCAATAAATTCCCAACTAATCTTCAATACTCATACGATAGGCCGGTGATGTGGTTATTTAAAGATAAAGAAAACGCCAAGACCAAATCTGTAACAACTTCCGTAGATCTATCCACCCAAGGCTTTGACTTACTTCAAGCGATGGATGCCGAATCTGTTGTTGTAGCGCCGGGTGAGGTTGTGATTTATTATTCAAATGGAATTACCAACTTAAACTTAATTAAAGATGAAAAAATTCAAAATGTTGATCTATTAAATCTAGTACGAGCTGTGCGCAGATCAGGTGTCATGCAGGAGGCAACACTAGAACTGCCAAGAGGGCCTATTGGCGCCGGTACCCATGATTTATTGGTTCGAGTAACAGCACTTGGTGATGATGGTTTAATCGCAGTTTTAATCTTTGATGATTCTGAAATTCGCAGATTAGATTCGATCCGTCGGGATTTCGTGGCAAATATTTCACATGAGCTAAAGACGCCGATCGGTGCCTTATCGATATTAAGTGAAGCAGTTTTAGAGGCAAGTGATGATCCTGAAGCTGTAGTTAAATTTGCATCTAGGATGCAAACTGAGAGTAAGAGGCTGACAGAATTAGTACAAGAAATTATTAATCTATCTCGCTTGCAAGATGATGATCCACTTAAAAATGGAAAGCGATTTGACCTCTCTGAGGTAATTTATGACGCACTCGATCAATCTAAGTTGAGTGCTCAAGTTAGAAAGATCTCCTTGTTTTATGAGCCAACTGTAAATGCTTGGATGAATGGCGATCGCAGCCAAGTCAGCATGGGAATTCATAATTTGATTGAGAATGCTATTAATTACAGTCCAGATTCAACAAGGGTTGCTATTGATTTAAAAGTTACCAATCAAATAGCTGAGATTTCAATATCTGATCAAGGAATTGGAATACCAGAAAAAGATATTGAGCGAATCTTTGAAAGATTTTATCGAGTTGATCCAGCACGCTCACGTTTAACAGGTGGTACTGGACTTGGTCTATCAATTGTTAAACATATTGCGCTAAATCATGGCGGGGATGTTTCGGTTTGGAGTGTTGAAGGTGCTGGAAGTACATTCACTCTCAGGTTTCCAATTGCAACTGAGCTTTCAGAGAGCAGCAAATGACAAGGATATTAGTTGTTGAGGATGAGGCCTCATTTTCTGAGGCACTCTCCTATGTACTAACTAAAGAGGGGTATCAAGTAACTGTTGCTGATACCGGTGATGGCGCAATCAAAGCATTTGACAAAGAAGGCGCTGATTTAGTTTTACTTGATTTAATGTTGCCTGGATTATCAGGTACTGAGGTTTGTCGCCAACTGCGCACCAGATCCAAAGTTCCAATAATTATGTTAACGGCTAAGGATTCTGAGGTGGATAAGGTAGTT
>CAITID010000162.1 GCA_903892335.1 uncultured Actinomycetes bacterium | reverse complement strand
TTTTACTTCCCGCAGTGACCACTGCTGCGCCTGTGCCACTGAGAACATCAAAGCGACCCGATGCGCTAAAGCTTGCTGTGCACTTGCCTGTGCACTTAAGAGAACCGGTTGGATAAGCAGCACCTGCTGGTTTCCACTTGCCTGTGCGAGAGGATTTATCTGCTGGCGTGTAAGTATTTGCAACACTTAAATCTCCGCTGACACCATTGCCAATGCAGTCAAAGACTTGCGCAGTTGTACTCAAGGTTTGGCCGCTAGTTACTTTAAGGATTGGCGCAGTCTTTGCACTGCTAGTCTGCAAAATAAGGCCTTCTGGGCTTACCAAGTTAGTTTGGCACAGCCCGCTACCGGCATCCTTAGCTCCAGACCACCCGATAGAAACTTGATTTCCGGTTGCTGTTACAAAATTGAAATCAGTTGTAACAGTTGGACGTCCAAGATCAACAGTAACTTTTTGTGTTTTTGACCATTCACTCTTATTACCCGCAATGTCTATTGCACGTAGTGCAAAGTTATATGTGCCCTCGGGTAGATCACGTAAGTAAACAGTCTTTGGTGCCGTAAATGGATTTAAATACGTTGGGTACCAATTCTCAACATCAGAAGACTTAACGCTTTGATTCACTCCATCTACTTGTGCTTCAAAAGCTGTAATTGCAGTGTCAGTTCCTTCGTAGCCACTTTGCACAATAGTCATACCTGGAGAACGCCACTGTTCAAAGGGAACTACAAGTGGGACTGGAGGTGCAATACCATCGTTCTTTCGCTTTATTGTCACAGCTGCCCCAGTTTCAGAGGCAACGGCACTAAAGGAGAGATTGCCAGAATAAGTTGTTGCAGTGAGCGCAGTCATCGAACCACCAATAGAGCGTGAATCGCGGTATTGATAGGTATCTAAATTAAGCATCCACACATCAGTACCCAACGTTGCACCAAACTCAGCTGCAGCAGCATCTTCTGGGTTGGGTGAGACAACAGATGAGATGGGTGGTGGATCTAGTCTAAAAATCACTAGCCCTGGCTTATAGCCAACTCCTTCTAGCTTTCTACGGTACTCAATCCAGTAAGCAGCTTTGCCATCACGCATATAGATTGCTTTAATTCCATTTGCAAAATCACTTGGCGCTAAGTTAACGACTTCTGATTGCCACACTTGTTTGATCTGTGAGTCATCTAAATACCCCATACGCCATTGGTGATAGGTATTAAGAGGTGATGTTGTATCAACATTTCCCATCACATCGATAACTCCGCCGTATTCAACGGCTTTGCAGGTATCAGACCACGCACCATCGTTTGCTGCGTTATCACAGCGTAAAAAATTGCTGTGACCTAAACCAAAAGTATGTCCAAGCTCATGTGCCATCACATAACCAGATGCTGAATCATGGAGAACTAAAGTTCCTGAAACGCTTTTAGCAGTACCTAATGGTGCTCTACCTGACCACACGCACCCCGCTTTAGGAGCAACAACTACTAAATACCGCTTGGAGTAATCACTAATACCTAAGCGCTTATATGCCTCAGGTCGAATGGATGATAGAAACTCTGATGCTGCTGATCCACTACAAGCCATCTTTGCAATCAATGAAATTGGAGTTGTTAGTACTTTGCCTGAAACAAAAGAAATTGTTCTATCTTTAGTATCCCCATAAAGAGTTGTGAACTTTTTCCAATCAGCATTTACATCTGTATCAATTGCCTTTGCAACAACATTGACATCACCTGCTGGTGCTTCAGCCCCTGCCCAAGTCACTGCAACAACATCGACAACGCGCTCATCAACGGCAAAGGCTGGACTTAGCCCAAGGCCAACAAAGCCAACAAGAATGGCTATAAATAAGGATAAGCGCTTTTTCACGAGGCTCACCTTAGATGCTCCAGGACGTATTTTCATATCGATCAACTACAAAGACCTGATAGCCCTCTAATTCAGGCTGGGCAAAGTACTTAGCCCCATCTTCTCCAGCAACCATCAGCGCCGTTGCCAGCGCATCACAGAGCCAACCCAAAGGCCCAACCACAGTTGCTGACTTTGCACCGATTGCAATCAGACCGGTGTACGGATCATTGATGTGCGCTCCGCGCTCATATGCACCTGATGTTGCAATAGCGCCATCGCTAATCTCAAATGTCTCCACCACTTCAGTGTGATTATCTGGATTAACAACTCCAATTCTCCACGGCTTAACCACACCGTCAAAAAAACCACCACGCAGTGATAGATCACCTGCAGCATTTACTTGCACGTGCTCAATACCTAAAGTAACCAACAAGTCAGC
>CAITID010000161.1 GCA_903892335.1 uncultured Actinomycetes bacterium | reverse complement strand
TTTGAAATTTTATTTGTTGGTAGCAAAAAGGGGTTAGAAAACCAATTAGTTCCACGTGCTGGTTTTAAAATTGAGCACGTACCAAAAATACTTTTACCAAGATCACTCTCATTTTCAATTCTTACTTGGCCATTTAAGTTCATAGCTGCTATTGCTTCGGGCTTAAAAATTTGCCGAGGAGCTGATTTAGTAATTGGTTTTGGCGGCTATGCCTGCCCGCCGATCTATATCGCAGCAGCGATCCTTCGTAAGCCGATTATGGTTCATGAGGCTAATGCCATTGCTGGCTGGGCCAATCGCCTAGGAGTTATTTTTGCAATACAGTCTTTCATTGCATTTGATCTACCGGGGCGAAGAATTGGTAAATGGCGCAAGGCAGAGTTAATTGGAATGCCACTTCGAGCTGAGATCTTAAATAATCATAAATTAGATTCACTCGCCAAAGCCCAATTGCGATCTGAACAAATTGCGAAATGGGAACTATCTCCAGAAAAAATTATCCTGTTGGTATTTGGTGGCTCTCAGGGTTCACGCCATATCAATGAAGCAATTCTTCAGTCACTATCATTTTTTACCGAGAATAATATTCAGGTCGTTCACTCAGTAGGACGAGATAATGCACTTCCAACATCAACAGAGAATTATCTGCCACTTCCTTACATTGAGGACATGGCCGCTGCATACACCGCATGTGATTTAGTAATCGCACGTAGCGGTGCCCTTACCTGCGCAGAGTTGGCAGCAGTGGGTAAGTTTGCATTACTAATCCCACTTCCAATTGGCAATGGCGAACAATCTGCTAATGCCCAGGATCTAAAGTCAGCAGGGGCTGCCTTAGTAATTGATGATAATAAATTTAACTCAGATTGGCTCAAAGGCAATTGGAATGAGTTACTTCGAACCGCAAAGAGTTACCAACCAAAATCAATGCCTGACTCCTCAGCTAGCATGGTAATTTCCCAAGCAATAATTAAAGAGCTAAGTAAAAAATGATGAGTACTACAAATAATGCCGAATTAGCAGACTACACAATCGATTCGCTGCAGAAACTAAAGGTTCATTTCATCGGCATTGGTGGTGCGGGCATGAGCGGAATTGCTCGAATCATGCTGGCCAAATCAATTGATGTGTCGGGATCAGATGCTAATGATTCACAAATGTTGTTATCTTTAAAAACTTTAGGAGCCAAGATCTACATTGGCCATGATGCGGCGCAAGTCAATCAGGCTCAATTAGTTGTGGTCTCAGCTGCAATCTCGCAAAGTAACCCAGAGCTAATGGCTGCTAGAAAATTATCAATCCCAATTGCTTCTCGCGCAACTGCTCTTGCTTGGTTATTAAAGGAAAAGAGCTCTATTGCCATCGCTGGTACACATGGCAAAACTACGACAACAGCAATGTTGACGGTGGCGCTGCAATCAGCTGGAGAGGATCCATCCTTTGCAATTGGCGGAACAATTAACTCCGCTGGCACAAATGCACACAGTGGCTCCGGAAAATTCTTTGTTGTAGAAGCAGATGAATCAGATGGCTCATTTCTGGCCTACAAACCAACGGCAGCAATCATTACTAATATTGAAATGGACCATGTTGACCACTTTTCTAGTGAGGCCCAACTATTTGCAACCTTCAATGATTTTATAAACTCTATTCAACCGGACGGTGCGTTGATTATTTGTGGCGATGATGCCGGCTGCCAGAAGATATTAAAATCAACTAGTCATCCAAAAAATAAAGTAATTACCTATGGCCAAGGGCCTGAAAATGATTTTATGTTAACCAGGGTTAACCTGCTGCCAAATACCTCATCTGCCTTAATCCTGCACAACGGCCGAAAGGTAGGGGAGTTAAATTTAGTTGTACCGGGAATCCACAACCTTTTAAATGCACTAGCCGCCTTTGCCGCTGCCAGTGAATTGGGTGCCTCTGTCGATCAGTTATTAACTGGCTTGGCATCTTTTACTGGAACTAGGCGCCGATTTGAGTTAAAAGGTGAAGTTAATGGGATTAAAGTAATTGATGATTATGGCCATCATCCAACCGAGTTATTTGTAACCTTAACTGCTGCGCGAAATTTAGTAGGGGCTGGCAATCTATATGCAATATTTCAACCCCATAGATACTCACGTACTGCAGCCTTTGCCAAAGAATTTGCCAAGGTTCTAGATCTTGCAGATTTTG
>CAITID010000160.1 GCA_903892335.1 uncultured Actinomycetes bacterium | reverse complement strand
GGCGGTAAATCTTCAAATTTTGGAGATCGAAGATGCGCAGTTGCAATCCGCAGCGCAGTTAGTGGATCAACACCAGTAGGCGCACCAGCTGGCATAACACCGCGCCAAAAAACATTGCCATCCTTCTCAGTCAAAGTCGCTTCACTATTTACGCCAATGAATGAGTATCTCGACCAAACTCCATTTGATTCAGCAGATTCTAGTAAAAAGGTATCAACTCGATTTTGTGCCAACTTTAAATAGATGGACAAGGGGGTTTCATTATTTGCTGAGATTTTTTTAACCACAGGAATCACATTGAAATCACGAGCGTAATCACGAAATGTCTCTAATTTCATTGGGTGATTAGCGCCTTTACTCATTGGCACATTCTGCCGTAAAGCGGGCGCACTTGCGCACCCTTATTTATAACAAGCAGAGATCGCCTCTTGTAGATCAATAAGGCCGGTATAGAGAGCCTTACCTAGGATTACACCGCTTAATTCAAGTGAACGCAATTTCTTCAGGTGATCGATATTAGAAACGCCACCACTTGCAACTAAATCTGATTTCGTCATCTCTTTGATCATTGATAACAGATTCAAGTTTGGGCCAGTTAGTGCTCCATCACTA
This sequence comes from uncultured Actinomycetes bacterium, assembly GCA_903892335.1. GTDB lineage: Bacteria > Actinomycetota > Actinomycetes > Nanopelagicales > Nanopelagicaceae > Nanopelagicus. The sequence goes on along the minus strand of CAITID010000160.1, from coordinate 931 downwards.
TCAATATCTGTTATTACATAACGATTACAACCAAAATCATCTAACTTTCTAATCATCTCTGAAAAATTTCCAAGGTTCTCACCAGTACCACGGGCAATTAAACTCTCACCTTGAACATCTAAGCTAATGCTTAAGCAGGCTGGATCTGCTGCGTTAACTCTAGAAATGCTTCTGCCAATCCAGTTCATATCTAATAACGCTGAAGTTGCTAAATTAATTCGATTTGCCTTTGTAGACAAGGCAAACTCTAAAGATGCTTGATCACAAATCCCACCAGATAATTGAAACTTTACCCCGGAGATTGAAACTAAATCACTGATCAAAGCGCGGTTATCCCCCACTTTAAATGCAGCATCTAGATCAACTAGATGGATCCACTTGGTACCTGCTGCTAGAAAATCGGCGATGATTTCACTAGGTTGTCCATAACTTATTGAACTTTCCAATTTGCCTTGCTGCAATCTTGCAGCCTGCCCAGACTTAATATCTACTGCCGGAAGTAAATCAATAGGCTTCATAATCTACGAGAGCAAACAATCTGGCCCAAGCACCGTTTTTAAATCAGCCGATAAAGATGGTGATGAAGTTACCTTCAACCCTTCATCTAATTTTAGAACTGTGAATTTACCGTTCTCATCTAATTGTAAGTGAACCTCACGAGCCCCAGGATGAGAACGCAAAATTTCTTTCATTCGATCAATTACTGGTGGTGTGCAGCGTGACATTTCCATAGAAATAACAAGTGGGCCAGTTGGTGTTTTATTTAAATCTGGCATTGTTAAATCAAGGGCAGAGATTCTGGCTTGCTCCTCGCGCCGATCTACTCGACCACGGATAGCGACAACTCGATCCTCAACTAAATTAACTCCATGTGTTGCATAAGAGTTTGAGAAAAACATTACATCTACGGCGCCCTCTAAATCCTCTACCG
>CAITID010000159.1 GCA_903892335.1 uncultured Actinomycetes bacterium | reverse complement strand
TTTGGTGAGGATGATATTGAACGTGTTGAGGATGATTTCGGTCGCTAGTAGACTTTAACTTAACGGACGATTAGCGCAGCGGTAGCGTACTTCCTTGACATGGAAGGGGTCACTGGTTCGATCCCAGTATCGTCCACTTACATTACAAACTAAAAGGTAACTTTTACTTTATCGCCCTCTGTAGTTTGAGATATCACTTCGATAGTAACTCCCTCAACAACAATTTTGTCGCCAGCCTTAAGGGCAGCATCAGTGAAATCCTTTGCACTTGAACCTGGGCGTCTCTGTGTTTCCCACCCACCTTTAATTGATCCGATCTTCATATCTACTGTATAGACCAAGGTTCCAGCCTGTGATGAGCTCAAAACATCAAAGCCTTCACTTCTTCTAGATTCAATAACCACAATTTTAGAATCACTTATCTTCACAACAATAGCTTTGGTTAATTTGTTAATACGCGCAATTGGATCAAGTGTAATAGTGTCATTAGCGCTCTTACTTTTATCTAAACAATTGATCTGATTATCATCAAGCCAACCTTGGATGTAACGATTCCATGCATTTATTTCAATTGCAGCGGTAGACCAATTATTAGACATTAAGTCCCATGATCCATAAGTGGCAGGTTGCGGATCAACTGTGTACAAATCATGCAAGCCAAACAAATGCCCGGTTTCATGAGAGATCCACTTCCATCCAGCGCCAGGAAAATTCTGATAAGCATCCGCGCCTGAGAAACTAGCATTTCTTAAAACACCATCTTGAGTTTTCAAGTCGGTAACAAAAGCTGGTCCGTAAGCAATTGAAGTCCAAGGAATTGACTTAGGCGATAAGAAATATGCAACATCATATTTACTAAAATCAACTGCTGAATCTGATGCGCTGATAAGTTCGTTCATATATCCACCTGCATCGCCACCTGACCATTTACCCAGTCCGTAGTGATCAGACTTTGATGGCACTCTGATGTACTTATCAAGTATCGTAAATTTAAATGAAACTCGGCCACCTGAAATAGCTTTATAGAAGTTATCCATCCCTTGAGTCATCTCGCTGTATTCAGTACTTGGCGAACTTGTTCCAGGAACATCACTGAAATCAACTGGAACTACAACAGCATTTATTACACCATTACTTTTTAATCGGTTAACTCTTTTTGGAAAACCCACGTTCATCGACGGATTTCCGTCTTGTCCAACTAATTGGCAAGTGGTCGCTGGAATAAATTTTGATCCTATTTTTTCAGAGTCAGAAAACCACTCCCAAGCACCTGGTGCAAATATTCGCCATCGAATTTCATCTCCTACTTTTAAGGTTGTATTTACATACGGCACACCTGGGTTTGTTGAAGGGCATGAGCTAACCGTTTCCCAGCCATCGGCAACAATAAGATCTTTCCATGCGTTTGCTTCAAATATTTGCAAGTATGCTGAAACTCTCGCATGACAACCACTGGCTTTAAATTTATCTGTCACAGAAGTTTGGGATGAAACCGGTGCTGAACTTTTGCTTAACGCAACGCCTTTATTCCATACCAATTTCTTGCCAGACTTAATACAAGTAAAGGTTTTATTGGCTGCAGTTGCAGTACTGCCAATCTTTGTGCATTTTCCACCTGATTTAGCGGCCGCATAGGATTCTGGGATGACACCCACTGATAAAACCATTACCGCAACCAGGAATAATTTAATTCTCACTACCCGAAAGTACCAACTTAATTGGAAAATATGTGTATGAGCGTTAAATTCCTCTGAAATACACTCAAATCTCTTTACTCTAAATCAAAGTAAACCGTTACTACCTTAGTTTCAGGCTTAACATCAACCCCAACTGAATTCCAAAACTTCGAATGGCTCTGGCGGAAATCATCCCCCGATAAATCCCCTTCAGCTTCTGCTAATGCAAACTCCGTAGGCACATCC
>CAITID010000158.1 GCA_903892335.1 uncultured Actinomycetes bacterium | reverse complement strand
TAGATCGAGCGAGTTTGAAGGAGTGATCAAGTGATGCAAGCCGGAGGTAATACACCCGCTAATCACTTTGGCGGAACCTTTGGTCCAAATGAATGGTTAGTTCAAGAGATGTATGAGCGATACCAACAAGATCCAGCATCAGTTGATAAAGCCTGGTGGGATTTCTTCGCAGATTTTAAAGGTAGCGCAACAAGTAATGGCGCCGCTAGTAATCAAAAAGGTGTTCCACCTATTCCTAAATCCCAACGAGTAACAACTCCTGCACCTGTTGTTGCAGCACCGATTACTCAAACTGCGCCAGTCGTTGCAGCACCACTTCCAACTTCACAGTTGGCCCCCACTGCAAGTGATATCGCACTTTCAACTGCAAAGCCTGCTGATCCGATTGTTAAACCAATTCCAACCTTAGTTTCACCAGGGGCTGCAACTGTTGAGCCAATTCGCGGTGTTGCTGCTCGAGTTGTGCAAAGCATGGAAGGCTCTTTATCAGTTCCAACTGCAACCTCTGTTCGCGCAATTCCAGCAAAGTTAATGATTGATAATCGCACCGTAATTAACAACCATTTAAAACGTGGCCGCGGTGGCAAAGTTTCATTTACACATTTAATTGGTTATGCAATGATTAAAGCGGCGAGATCAATGCCAGAGATGAACTCATTTTTTACTGAGTTAGATGGCAAGCCAGCAGTTGCTCATCCAGAACACATAAATTTAGGAATCGCTATAGATTTAGCAAAAGCCGATGGCTCACGCCAATTACTGGTGCCCTCAATAAAGGGTTGTGAAGAATTAGATTTTGGTCAGTTCTGGTCTGCTTATGAAGAGATGGTTCGCAAAGCTCGAAGTGGTGCACTAACTGTTGAAGATTTTGCAGGAACCTCGATGTCACTAACAAACCCAGGAACAATTGGCACTGTTCACTCTGTGCCTCGCTTAGTCCAAGGCCAAGGCATGATTCTTGGTGTTGGCGCAATGGATTACCCTGCTGAGTTCCATGGCGCAAGTGAGCAAACTCTGGCAGAGCTAGCAATTAGCAAGGTTGTAACACTTACTAGTACCTACGATCATCGAATTATTCAAGGCGCTCAATCTGGTGATTTCCTTCGCAGAATTCATGAAATTTTACTTGGCGCAGAAGAGTTTTATGATGAAATTTTTGAAGCACTGCGAATTCCATATGTGCCAATTCGCTGGGTTGTTGACATGCAATTTAGCAAAGATGAAGAGATTAATAAGACGGCGCGAGTTCAAAAATTAATTGATGCATATCGAAGCACTGGTCATTTAATGGCTGATGTTGATCCACTGGCATACAAACAACGCTCACATCCAGATTTAGATGTTGTAACTCATGGCTTAACACTTTGGGATCTAGATCGCGAATTTGCAACTGGTGGCTTTGGCGGAAAGTCGTTTATGAAGTTGCGCCGAATTCTTGGTGTGCTTCGTGATTCATACTGCCGAACCGTTGGCGTTGAGTACATGTATATCTCAGAGCCAGCTGAGCGCAAGTGGATTCAAGATCATGTTGAAGTCGGTGCACCAAAGACAGCACGTGAGGAACAATTACGAATTCTTAAAAAATTAAATAGCGCAGAAGCATTTGAGTCGTTCCTACAAACTAAATTCGTTGGTCAAAAGCGATTCTCACTTGAGGGCGGTGAATCAGTAATTCCAATGTTAGATGCAGCAATCTCAGCGGCGGCTGATGCTGGATTAAATGAGGTAACCATTGGTATGCCACACCGTGGCCGATTAAATGTGCTGGCAAATATTGCTGGAAAATCCTACGGACAAATCTTCCAAGAGTTTGAAGGAAATTACCATGAGAATGAGGTGCACGGCTCAGGCGATGTTAAGTACCACTTAGGAACAAAAGGAATCTTTACCGCTGAATCTGGTGCAAAGACCAAGGTTTACTTAGCTGCTAACCCATCACACTTAGAAGCAGTTAATCCAGTATTAGAAGGTATCACTCGCGCTAAGCAAGATAAGTTGCGCGCAGATGCTGGTGATTTAAGCGTTGATGCACAAACTTCATATCCAGTGCTTCCAATTTTAATGCACGGTGATGCAGCATTTGCTGGACAAGGTGTTGTCTCTGAAACTCTCTCACTCTCATTACTTAAGGGTTTCCGTACGGGCGGCACGATTCATATTGTTATTAATAATCAGGTTGGCTTTACAACTTCACCACACGCAGCACGTTCTTCAACTTACTCAACTGATATTGCCAAAATGATTGGTGCACCAGTCTTTCACGTAAATGGTGATGACCCAGAAGCATGTGTTCGCATAGCGCGATTGGCTTTTGAATATCGCCAAGAGTTTAAAAAAGATGTAGTAATTGACATGATTTGCTACCGCCGGCGCGGACATAACGAGGGTGATGAACCAAGCTTTACTCAGCCATTGATGTATAAATTAGTAGACGCTAAGCGATCAACTAGAAAACTTTATACCGAAGCATTAATTGGTCGGG
>CAITID010000157.1 GCA_903892335.1 uncultured Actinomycetes bacterium | reverse complement strand
GGTTTAGCACCCTTAGGGAGCAGGGGCAGGGTAGAGGTGCGCACTTTGTATGCCATAGGCATGAGAAGATACCGCTATGGGACTAAAAGAAAAACTACAGTCAGATTTAACCGATGCGATTCGCTCTCAGGATGCGGTAAAAAGCGGAACTATCAGAATGCTTCTTGCTGCAATTACCAATGAAGAGGTGGCGGGCAAGAGCGCGAAGATATTGAGCGATGCTGAAGTAATTACAGTTTTATCCAGGGAGGCTAAAAAGCGCCGTGAAGCAGTTGAGGCGTACACAAACGCAAAGCGTGATGATCTAGCAAATAAAGAAAAAGAAGAGGCAGTTGTTATCGCTCTCTACCTACCTGAGCAATTAAGTGAGGCAGATATAAAGAAATTAATAGCAGATGCAATTGCTGAAACCAATGCAGCTGGCCCTGCTGGCATGGGATTAGTAATGAAAGTTTTACAACCAAAGATTGCTGGTAAAGCTGATGGTGGTGTGGTGTCATCATTGGTTAAAGCAGCACTTTCTCAATAAAAAGTAAGGATTACTAAATGAAGTATGAATATGTCACTGTGCCATTACTAACTCATGCAACAAAGCAGATCCTAGATACTTGGGGATCTGAAGGTTGGGAGTTAGTTCAAGTTGTTCCTGCCCCTGGCGGAGGCGATCAACTAGTTGCGTATATGAAGCGAGTAATTGCGTGAGTATTAAAGAAGAGCTTTCCGCACTTGGCCTAACACTTCCAACTGCAGCAGCTCCAGTAGCCGCATATGTTCCAGCTGTTAAGAGCGGCAATCTTGTTTTCACTGCAGGACAGCTGCCAGTAGTTGATGGCAAATTAGTTAAAGAGGGCAAGGTTGGTAGTGATGTAACTGCAGAAGTGGCGAAGGAGCTAGCCCAAATTTGCGCGCTAAACGCACTGGCTGCAATTTCATTAGTGGCAGATCTTGATCAAATTGAAAGAGTGGTCAGGGTTGGCGGTTTTGTTAATTGCGCGCCAGGCTTTACAGCAATACCAGGAGTTGTAAATGGAGCGAGTGAGTTATTGATTAAAGTTTTCGGAGATATTAATGGTAAACATGCAAGAACTGCGGTTGGAGTAGCTGAATTGCCACTCAATGCACCAGTTGAAATTGAACTGATTGTGCAATTAAAGAATTAACGCCCGCGCTTAACCAATCTTTCATAATCTAAAATAATCACTGCGCGTGGTTCAAGCTTCACCCAACCACGGGATGCAAAATCAGCTAATGCTTTATTAACAGTTTCTCTGGATGCCCCAACTAATTGGGCAAGCTCCTCTTGGGTTAGCTCATGATTAACATGCAGACCATCATCTTTTTTAGTTCCAAATCGCTCACCTAATTCAATAATTGCCTTAGCAACTCGGCCGGGTACATCAGCAAAGACTAAATCAGATAAAACATCATTGGCTCTTCTTAATCTTTGTGAGAGTCTTTTTAAAAGTTGAAGTGAAACATGTGGGTGGGCTGTTACCCAGCCAATCACCTGATCATTTGCAAGGGCAAGTAACTTAGAATCAACTACTGCGGTTGCAGTTGCTGTTCGTGGTCCTGGATCAAAGAGTGATAACTCACCAAACATATCCCCAGGTCCTAAAATTGATAAAAGGTTTTCTCTGCC
>CAITID010000156.1 GCA_903892335.1 uncultured Actinomycetes bacterium | reverse complement strand
TAAAACCACTGCAAAGATAGCGGCGAAATTTACTGGCTTAGCTGCTGCTGGCTTAGCCGATTATGAAAGTGCACTTCGCTTTATTGTTAAGTGCGAAGGTAGTGAAGGTAATTTCACCGCCAAAGTTGAAGCGGCAAATGTAGTAATTGAATTTGATTTAACTGGTGCGATTGATTTAGTAGCTGAGCGCGCAAGATTAAGTAAAGATTTAGCTATTGCGCAAAAAGATCGCGATACGGCAAAGGTGAAGTTAGATAATGAGGGCTTCATGGCAAAGGCGCCAATGGAGGTTGTCTCTGAGATTAGAGCGCGATTACAAGAGACTTCCGCTGATATTGAGCGCTTAACTGCATTGTTAGAAAAACTTCCAAAATAGTGAGCCCAGCTAATAATTTAGAAACTCTTTCGGTAATCGAACAAGGCTTAATGGCTAGGTGGCCAGAGAGCATAATTGAACCATCCTTAGATCGAATCAGTGCGCTCACTGATCTACTGGGTTCACCGCAACTGTCCTATCCAACAATTCACTTAGCTGGCACGAATGGCAAAACCAGCACATCTAGAATGATTGATGCCTTAATGAGTGAGCTCGGCTATCGCACAGGCAGATACACCAGCCCACATCTAGAGAGTTTTTTAGAACGAATTTCAATTAAAGGCCAGCCAATCTCACCTGATGAATTTATAAAAAACTACAATGATATTGCTCTTTATTTTGAGTTAGTCGATTCCAAACAACCACACAAGATCTCCTACTTTGAAGCATTAACTGCGATTGCATTTGTTGCATTTGCCGAGCATCCAGTTGACGTTGCAGTTATTGAAGCTGGCTTAGGTGGGCAATGGGATGCCACAAATGTTGTTCAATCACAGGTATCAGTAATGACTCCAATTGGATTAGACCACATGGAGTATTTAGGGGATACGCTGGAGAAAATTGCACAAACAAAATCTGGAATATTTAAGCCAGAATCAAATGTAGTTCTAGCTGCACAGACTCCCGAAGTTGCAAAGGTTTTGATGGCAAAGGTTGCCCAAGTTTCGGCAATCCCATTTCGCCAGGGAGTTGAGTTCTCACTGGCTAACCGAGCAATTGCAGTTGGTGGTCAGTTAATTTCTATCAATGGCTTGCATGGATTAATTGATGATATTTTCTTGCCACTTCATGGCGCTCATCAAGCAAACAATGCAGCGATTGCATTAGCTGCAGCTGAAGCCTTCACTGGCGTTAAATTAGATTCTGAATTAGTACGAAGTGCATTTTCAAAGGTTTCCTCACCTGGCAGGTGTGAGGTTGTTCATCGAGATCCAACGATCATCATTGATGCCGCCCATAATCCACATGGCGCCAAGGCGTTAGTGGCAACCATTAGTGCTGAGTTTGATTTTGAAACATTAATTGGTGTGGTTGCAGTTTTAGGAGATAAGGATGCTGCTGGCATTTTGGCTGAGCTATCTCAGGTAGTTGATTTCTTAATAGTTTCTGAGAGTTCATCCCCCCGCGCACTCAGGGCTAATGAGTTAGCCAAAGTTGCGGCTAAATTTTTTAAGCCAGATCAAATTGAGATTATTCCAGAGCTGCGTGGTGCAATAACTTATGCAACTGAGAAAGCAACACTTTCTAATCAGGTAAATGAAGGCGTTAGCGCGGTTTTAATTACTGGATCAGTTGTAACAGCAGGGCAGGCAAGAGGAATCTTAAGAGGATTGGAGCAATAAAAATGAGAGTGATGGCATCTGCAGTTCTTGTGATGGAGTCATTAACCATGGGTTTTGCTTTATTACTTGCCAAAGATGATGCAGCTTCAACTGCTTTGTGGCTGGGCGGCTTACTTGCAATTTTATTATTGTTAACACCTGGATTACTTAAGCGTAAAATGGGTTATCAAATTGGTTCAGTTCTTCAAATCGGCTTGATTGCATATGGCGTAGTCGAATACACGATGTACTTTTTGGGGACATTATTTGCCGCCCTTTGGATTATCGCAATTGTCCTTGGTCGCAAGGGTGAGGCTATAAAGGCGAGATTAATCGCTGAACGGGATGGCAAAACCCCTTAATTTTTATCAATGCAACAATGGCCGTAGAATGCGCAAATGAGTTCTCAGCAAACCTTAATTTTAGTAAAACCAGATGGCGTAAAACGCGGTTTGGTTGGTGAGGTAATTGCACGTGTAGAACGTAAGGGTTACAAAGTTTCTAACTTAAAAATGTTAACTGCGGATAAAAGTATTTTGGCAAAGCATTACGCCGAGCATGAGGGCAAACCATTTTATGAACCGCTAATGGAGTTCATGATGTCTGGTCCAATTGTTGCGATCATTGCCGAAGGTGAGCGAGTAATCGAGGGATTTCGCAAACTTGCTGGAACAACAGATCCAACGACGGCTGAGCCGGGAACCATTCGTGGTGATCTAGCGCGAGATATGGGAACAAAGGTTGTACAAAATATTGTGCATGGCAGTGACTCACCAGAGTCGGCTGAGCGCGAGATTAAGATTTTTTTCGGAAATTAATTTCATAAAAAACTACCAGGAATAAACAAGGGGAACAGATGAGCAAAGGCCAAAATAGAATGTCTTGGATCGGCCGTGACATGGCGGTGGATTTAGGTACAGCAAACACACTTGTTTATGTACGCGGACGTGGCATCGTGCTTAATGAACCATCAGTAGTTGCAGTCAATCAAGATAACGGTCAGATTCTTGCCGTTGGTATTGAAGCTAAGCGAATGATTGGTAGAACTCCTGGAAATATCGTGGCGATTCGCCCACTTAAAGATGGCGTGATTGCAGATTTTGATACAACCGAGCGAATGCTTAAATACTTTATTCAAAAAGTTCACAAGCGTCGCTACTTAGCAAAGCCACGTATTGTGGTTTGTGTGCCATCAGGTATTACTGGTGTTGAACAACGCGCGGTAAAAGATGCTGGCTATGCAGCAGGTGCTCGTAAGGTTTACATCATCGAAGAGCCAATGGCTGCAGCAATTGGTGCGGATCTGCCAATTCATGAGCCAACTGGAAATATGGTGGTTGATATTGGTGGCGGAACTACT
>CAITID010000155.1 GCA_903892335.1 uncultured Actinomycetes bacterium | reverse complement strand
TTTACCAGCAGTACAGATTTAAAGCAGTAAACGGTTAAAGAAACCGGAAGATCAAATAGAGGGTCTTCCACGACGTACGGAGGAAAATAGTGCTGATTGCACAACGCCCCATCCTCACTGAGGAAGTAGTAAACGAATACCGCTCTCGCTTCATCATTGAACCCCTTGAGCCAGGTTTTGGTTACACCCTTGGTAACTCTCTTCGCCGCACGCTTTTATCTTCGATTCCAGGAGCAGCTGTAACTGGTATCCGAGTAAATGGTGCGCTGCATGAGTTCACAACAATTGAAGGTGTAAAGGAAGATCTAACTGAGATCGTTCTTAACATCAAAAACCTAGTTCTCTCTTCAGATAATGATGAGCCATCACTTCTTTACATTCGCAAGAGTGGCGAGGGTGTAGTAACAGGTGCTGATGTTGCAGCCCCAGCAGGAGTACAGGTACACAATCCAGAGCTTCACATCGCAACTTTGAACTCAAAAGCAAAGTTTGAGATTGAGCTAACTGTTGAGCGTGGCCGTGGTTACATCACTGCAGTGCAAAACAAACAAGCTGGCGGAGAAATTGGCCGTATTCCAGTTGACTCAATTTACTCACCAGTTCTACGAGTTACCTACAAAGTAGAAGCAACTCGTGTTGAACAACGTACCGACTTTGATCGTCTAGTTCTAGATGTTGAAACAAAGCGCTCAATCAAGCCAGGAGATGCCATGGCATCAGCTGGAAAAACTCTGGTTGAACTATTTGGTTTAGCTCGTGAATTAAATGTGAACGCAGAAGGTATTGAAATGGGACCATCCATGCAAGATGCAGCACTAGCTGCAGACATGGCACTTCCTATTGAAGATCTTGATCTAACAGTGCGTTCATACAACTGCTTAAAGCGCGAAGGTATCCACACCGTTGGTGAGTTACTTTCTCGTTCAGAGGCAGATCTAATGGACATCCGTAACTTTGGTTCAAAATCTATTGATGAAGTGAAAGCAAAACTTGCTTCAATGGCGATGCAATTAAAAGATAGCCCAGCGGGATTTGATCCAACTCAGCACGCGAACTACGGCAAGCATGAAGAAGATCTTGTCGACGCGGAAGAAGCATAGGAGAGACAAATGCCAAAGCCAGCTAAAGGCCCACGCCTTGGAAGTGGACCAGCACATGAGAAATTATTGCTGGGCACACTTGCCGCACAACTTTTCGAAAAAGGAAAGTTAACAACTACTGAAGCGAAGGCTAAGCGTCTTCGTCCTCTTGCAGAGCGTTTAATCACTCATGCAAAGAAGGGCGATCTTGCTGCACGTCGTCGCGTAATGACTCGAATCTCAAGCAAATCAGTTGTCCATACATTGTTCACTGATATTGCAAAGCGATTTGAAACTCGCGAAGGTGGTTACACCCGCATCACAAAGATTGGTCCACGCAAAGGCGATAACGCGCCAATGGCAGTGATCGAAATGGTTGAAGCAGGAACACCAGCTAAAAAGGTTGCGAAAAAAGCGGCAGCGAAAGCTGAGTAATTTACCAACTTAAAAAGCTAAGAAAGATTATGAAAGAGCCCACTCTCAATCCCGAGAGTGGGTTTCTTCGTTTAAGAGTTGATCTTTCTTATGATGGGACAAATTTTGCTGGTTGGGCAAAGCAGCCAGATCAACGAACACTGCAGGCAGAGGTTGAAAAAGCGTTATCGGTTTTAACGCAAAGTGAAGTCAACACAATTGTTGCTGGTCGCACCGATGCTGGTGTGCACGCCGAACACCAGGTAATTCATGTAGATATTCCAGAAAAAACAGATATCTCAAACTTTGCCTTTAGATTAAATCAGTTATTAGATGAGGATATTCGCATTAAATCTGCCGCCTATGCGCCAGTTAATTTTCACGCCAGATTTACAGCTAGCACCCGTACCTATAAATATAAAATTATTGATGGCGCTCGAATTACACCGCCATTAGATCGCTATGACAGCGCAGAGTGGTTTCGTGATTTAGATATTGATCTAATGAACCGCGGTAGCCAACTGCTATTGGGCGAACATGATTTTTTCGCCTTTTGTAAGTTTCGAGAAGGTGGCACAACCATCAGAAAACTGTTGCAGTTTGACTGGCACCGTGATGAGAATAATTATGTGATCGCAATAATTAAAGCTGAATCATTTAGATACAACATGGTGCGCAACTTAGTTGGCGCTGCGGTTTGTGTGGGTGAGAAGCGATTTGAAGCGCAGTGGATGCTCAAAACCTTAGAAGATAAGGTAAGAATTCCAGACAGTTATGTCTTTCCAGCCAAGGGTTTGTCCTTAATTAAGGTGGAGTACCCAAGTGAATCTGAGTATTTAACCCGCTACAACAATTACATGAATGACGCCGCCTCTGAGGAGGCAGAATCCTGATTTTTCAGGCTCGGTTTTGACCCGATGCAGTGGTCGAAGGTAATCTACGGCTTCTGGAAATGACCCGGTTCGGGACAATCCTTACTTAAGAAAGCGAGACCCTCGTGCGCACTTTTTCACCTAAAGCCGGTGATATCACTCGTAATTGGCACATCATCGATGCACAAGATGTCGTACTTGGTCGCCTTGCTACACACGCTGCAACATTGTTGCGCGGAAAACATAAAACAACATTTGCACCTCACATGGATATGGGTGACTTCGTAGTCATCATCAATGCTGACAAGGTTGCACTAACTGGCTCAAAGAGCACACAAAAGTTTGCTCACCAACACTCTGGTTATCCAGGTGGTATGACTTCAACTGTTTACGCAGATCTTTTTGAGAAGTTTCCAACTCGCGCTGTAGAAAAAGCGATTCGTGGCATGTTGCCAAAGAACCATGTTGGTCGCGCTGCAATCACTAAGTTAAAGGTTTATGCAGGTGCTGAACATCCACACGCAGCACAAAATCCAAAACCATTCGCTTTCAACCAAGTTTCACAAATCAGCAAGTAAATCGCGAAATATATATAGGAGATAAATGTCGAACGAGAATCTTGAAAACGAAGCAGAGCTAACCTCTTACAGCTCCAGCACACCTGCTGCAGCAACAAACCGTAAAGCAATCACCGCACCTGGTGGTGGCGTTGGTCGTCGTAAAGAGGCGGTTGCACGTGTTCGCTTAGTTCCAGGTTCTGGTCGTTGGGTTGTAAATGGCAAAGCACTTGAGGTTTACTTTCCAAACAAGGTTCACCAACAAGCAGTCTCTGAACCATTCCGCACAATTGGTGCTGAAAATACTTACGATGTAATTGCACGTATTCAAGGTGGCGGAACATCTGGCCAAGCTGGTGCACTTCGTCTTGGTGTTGCACGTGCACTAAATGAGATTGATACTGATGCCAATCGTCCTTCACTTAAGAAGGCTGGCTTCTTAACTCGTGATGCTCGTGTGATTGAACGCAAGAAGTACGGACTTAAGAAAGCCCGTAAGCGTTCTCAATACAGCAAGCGTTAATTTAACTTCACTCCTTAAATCTATGGCCCTCTTCGGCACCGATGGTGTGCGAGGTGTTGCCAATAAAGATCTCACCGCAGAACTTGCTGTTGATTTAGCAATTGCAGCCGCACATATCCTCGGTGAAATTGGTGCATTTACTGGACACAGACCAAAAGCAATTGTTGGTCAAGATTCCCGTGCATCTGGAGATTTTCTTGAAGCCGCCGTTGTTGCTGGTTTAACAAGTGCAGGTGTTGATGTTTATCGTGTTGGTGTTCTACCAACCCCAGCGATTTCCTATTTAGTTAAAGAATCTGGCGCTGATCTTGGCGTAATGATTAGTGCATCCCATAACCCAATGCCAGATAATGGAATTAAATTCTTTGCTCGAGGTGGCGATAAGTTAGCTGATTCTGTAGAGGCTCAAATCGAAGCTCACTTGGGTGAGCCATGGGATCGACCAACTGGCAATGATGTTGGCCGAATAATTAATGATGATTTAGCAAAGCAAAAGTACTTAACTCACCTATTAGCCACAATTAATACTGATTTAGCTGGGCTAAAAGTAGTAGTTGATTGTGCAAATGGCGCTGCCTCATTTGTTGCACCTATGGCATATGAAAAAGCTGGCGCAAAGGTAACGGCTATTTCAGCAACACCAACTGGTTGGAATATTAATGAAAATTGTGGATCAACTCACCTTGAAAATTTAATCAGTGAAGTAAAGAAATCTGGGGCTGATTTAGGTGTAGCCCATGATGGTGATGCTGACCGTTGTTTATTAGTTGATCATAAAGGTGATGTAATCGATGGTGATTACATATTAATGATTTTAGCTAGTGCGCTTAAGGCAGAAAATAAACTTAATAAAAAAACAGTTGTTGGTACCGTAATGAGCAACCTTGGTTTTGTAAATGCGATGGAATCAGATGGGATTGCAGTTGTTAAAACTGCAGTTGGTGATAGATATGTTCTAGAAAATATGCTGGTTAATGACTATTCATTAGGTGGTGAACAATCTGGCCATGTTATTTTGCGTGAGTTTTCAAATACCGGTGATGGTTTATTAACTGCGCTGCAAGTTATGCAGGTCTTGGCTAAATCTAAGAAATCTCTAAGTGAACTTGCATCAAAGATGCAGAAGTATCCTCAGGTGTTAATCAACGTAAAAGGTGTAAAGCGAGAGAAGTTAGCCGCATCAAATAAAATCAGTAATTACATCGCAGAGCAAGAGAAGAATTTAGGCAGCAATGGTCGAGTTTTAGTTCGAGCATCTGGCACTGAATCATTGATTCGAGTTATGGTGGAAGCAAAAGAGATGCAAACTGCGCAGAAGATCGCTGAATCAATCGCTGAACTAGTAAGATCAGAACTTAAGTAATTCTTTTAAGGAGCTTTCCAAATGTGCGGCATCGTCGGCTACACCGGAAAGAGTTCGGCTCTTAACCCAGTCATTGACGGTTTACGTCGGCTTGAGTATCGCGGCTATGACTCAGCTGGTATTGCACTACCAACTCAAATAGGTAAACCATTATTTATTGAAAAGCGTGCCGGTAAATTAATTAATCTCGAAGAGGCACTAAAAAATACTCCTGAAACTAAAAGCGGAATAGGCCACACCCGCTGGGCAACACATGGTGGGCCAACGGATGCTAATGCTCACCCACATTTAGATAATGAAGGAAAGTTAGCTTTGATCCACAATGGAATTATTGAAAACTATATAGAACTAAGAACTGAACTTGAAAAACGTGGCCATAAATTTAAATCAGAGACTGATACTGAATCAGTTGTGCATTTGTTAAGTGATGCTCGTAAATCACACAATGGAGACTTAGCAGCTGCGATGCGAGATATCTGCAAACAATTACGTGGCTCTTTTACATTATTAGCACTGCACTCAGATAATCCAACGATAATTGTTGGTGCCAGGCGAAACTCACCACTTGTAGTTGGCGTAGGAGATGGTGAGAACTTCTTAGCTTCAGATGTGTCAGCATTTATCTCACACACCAAAGTTGCACTTGAATTAGGTCAGGATCAAATAGTTGAGATATCGCCACAAGGTGTTGTCGTAACTGATTTAACTGGCAAGGTTATGACACCAAAGCAGTATGAGATCTCATGGGATGCCAGCGCTGCAGAGCGAGGTGGCTACCCACACTTCATGTTGAAGGAGATCTATGAACAACCAAAGGCGATTGCCGATACTTTAATTGGTCGACTAGCTGGCCTAGATGTTAAATTAAAATTTAAGAAGTTTAATAAAATTGTAATCGTTGCTTGTGGTACGGCATATAACGCAGGCTTAGTTGGTAAATATGCAATTGAAAAATGGTCCGGGATTGCCGTAGATGTCGAGCTTGCCTCTGAGTATCGGTACCGCCAGCCAAGTATTGATAAAAAAACATTAGTAATTCCAATCTCACAATCTGGTGAAACCATGGATACCTTGATGGCAATGCGCTATGCCAAAGATAAGGGCGCAACCATATTTTCAGTTTGCAACACAAATGGTTCAACAATTCCACGTGAATCAGATGCAGTCCTTTATACCCACGCTGGTCCAGAGATTGCCGTTGCCTCAACTAAAGCTTTCGCAACCCAACTTATTGCAATGTATTTAATTGGTTTGGAAATCGGAAAGCAGTTAAAGGTAGTTAAGAAAGAGTTGGTTGAAGAGATAATTCAAGAGTTATCAGAATTACCAGCAAAGGTAGAGCAGGTACTAGAGACGGTAGAACCGCTTCGAGAATTAACTAGGACACTTAAAGATTCACAATCAATCCTATTTTTAGGCAGACATGTTGGATACCCAACGGCCCTTGAAGGAGCATTAAAATTAAAAGAGTTGGCGTATATGCATGCTGAGGGATTTGCTGGCGGTGAGTTAAAGCATGGACCTATTGCGTTAATTGATGTCGGAACTCCAGTTGTGGCAATCATGCCACCAGAAAACTCTATTTTGGCAGAGAAGATGGCTAGCAATATTCAAGAGGTAAAAGCGCGAGGCGCAGTTGTTATTGCAATTAGTGAGTTTGAATTTAAGAGCGCAGATCATCTCATTCGCATTCCACAAGTTCATGAATTTTTGCAACCAGTGTTATCTGTAGTTCCATTACAAGTAATTGCATATGAAATGGCAATTGCCCGGGGCAATGATGTTGATCAACCAAGAAATTTAGCTAAGTCTGTAACGGTGGAGTAAAAAGTAATATGCCAGAGGTAAGAAAGAAACAGATGAACGCCGCCATCAAATATGCGATGGTTTTTTTAGTGATCTATGGATTAATTACGCAACAGGTATTAGCAAATGGTTGGTTACGACGATTAGATGAGTGGATCTTTGAGCGAGATATTCTCTTGGTCTCACCAAGTGCAACACCATTAATTATTATTTTAATTGATGATCTTGGCCTACGAAGTGTTACTGCGATTGTGCTTCTAATTACCGCTGCGCTAATTAGCCGGCGATATAAATCATGGCGCCCCGTAAATCTTTCATTACTCTCACTCTTATTGCTTAATTTATTTGTTGGCGCATCTAAATTGCTCTTCGGACGCACTAAACCGCACTCTGGTTTTGATCTATTTTTTACAGATAGTGGACTTTCATATCCAAGTGGGCATGCTGCGAATGCAATTCTTACTTGGGGAATTTTTGCCTATTTAATTTACCGCTACTCACATAAGGGACCATTTGAAGGCTTTAGATTAACCTGGTTAGTTTCAGTAATTACGGCGGCGGTCTGCCTAGTTTCACTTTACCGAAATACCCACTGGTTCTCAGATCTACTCGGTGGACTCTTTATTGGCGCAGCTTTATTAGTTGGAATCATTGCAGTAGATCGCAGTATTCCTTCCGAGCGACAACCTTCATAAAAGTAAGCGATAGGGTTATTTCATGTCACGTGCCGTTGCTGAAGTCGATCTCTTAGCCATTGCACAAAACTTAAAATTAATTAAAGCGAAAACTTCTGCTCAAGTTCTAGCCGTTGTTAAAGCCGATGCATACGGACATGGCTTAGTTCCAGTTGCTAAAGCTGCAGTTGCTGCTGGAGCCGATTGGTTAGGTACAGCGCTTTTAGAAGAAGGTATCGCACTTCGCGCCGCCGGAGTTAAAGCACCGTTAATCTGCTGGCTCACACCACTTGGTGAAGATCTAAAAACTGCAGTTAAGAACAATATCGATCTATCAATTTCATCACTTGAATTACTTGAAGAGGTAATTGATGCTGGCAGAGCTGCAAATATTGTGCCACGTATTCACCTAGAAGTTGATACTGGTATGACTAGGGTGGTGTGCGAAGTGATTGGCCAGAGTTTGTTGCCGAAATTGCTAAAGCGGTTAAAGATAATGGAATTGAAGTTGTTGGTTTGTGGTCTCACTTTGCCAGGGCTGATGAACCAGATCAAGAGTTTAATCAAAAACAATTAGATACTTTTCATAAGCGGCTAGCTATTTTGATAGCCCAAGGCATAAATCCGCAATTCGTGCACATCGCTAACTCTGCAGCAGCTCTGACAAATAATGATGCAATAAAAAATATTGTGCGCTGGGGTATAGGTTTGTATGGGCTATCTCCAGATGTAAACACCTTGGGAAGATCTGCTAAATTGAATTTAAAACCAGCTATGAAATTAAAAGCTAAATTGCACTTGGTAAAAGATGTAGAAAGTGGCGCTCAAGTTGGTTACGGTGGAACTGCAACGGTAGCTAAAGATACAAAAATTGGGATCATCACAATGGGATATGCCGATGGAATTCCGCGCAATACAAATAATTTAGCGGGCGTCTTTGTCGCAGGTAAACGCGCACCCTTATTAGGTCGAGTTTCTATGGATCAATTTGTTGTAGATCTTGGTGCTAGTTCAACTGCAAAAACTGGGGATGAGGTTGTAATTTTTGGTGATGGCAGCCTCGGTGAATACACAGTTGATGAATGGGCAAGCGCGGCCGGCACAATTAATTATGAGATAGTTACCCGAATTGGCCAACGCGTGCCTAGAATCTACCCTCGTGGGTAATAGCTCTGATCTACTTTCGATCAAAAATCTCTCTGTCTCATTTGGCGGATTAAAAGCGCTCTCTGATGTTTACTTAGATCTACACATCAACGAGGTAGTTGGATTAATTGGTCCTAATGGCGCCGGTAAAACAACTTTGTTTAACGCACTAAGTGGCATCGTCGG
>CAITID010000154.1 GCA_903892335.1 uncultured Actinomycetes bacterium | reverse complement strand
GTTAAGGATATGGGAATTGAATTAACTCCTGCTGCAAAGATACTTCTTGCAAAGCGTGGTTATGACCCAGTACTTGGTGCACGTCCACTTCGTCGCACAATTCAACGCGAGCTAGAAGATGCTCTTTCAGAGAAGATGTTATTTGGTGAGTTAAAGGCTGGCGAGATTGTTTTAGTAGATGTTTCAGATGAAACCACTGATGCAACCTTCACCTTTAAGGGAACAGCTAAGGCTGATCTGCCTGATACACCTGGAGATTTAGCAGAGGCTACTAAGTAAAGCGAGCCATAACTCCCGATCAAAATGAGTAAATAAAGCAAGAGTCTTTTTAAAAATTACCCTTTGCCCTATATTTCCCTAGGACAAAGGGGCGTGAGGTAATGCTAAAGATTCCAAAAAGTATGGAACGGATTGCTCTTTCTTTTCTAGCCATAATCCTGGCCTACACTTTTATAATAATTGGAATCTCAATTAGAGCTGATGGAACTAGTAATGAAGTTGCTGATGCAATTTCAAAACAGGTTGACCCAAAACATATGGGAATATTTGTGCAGATAACTGAAATTCAACCATTAAAGGGTGAAGCTACTGCTCGCATTTTGCCTTGGCCTAATGATGAATACTTTGGTTTTCGTTATAGAAGTGGATGGATGCCACAAAAAGATATCTCAATCCATGTTGATTCAGTTTTAGGCAGTAGTCCAACTGATGACAATCTATATAAATTTGATAAAGAAATCCCTGTTGGTGGCTTTGATGTGGCAGTAGATCAGGCACCAGGCTCTACTACATCAAATATAAGTGGGTATCCATTTGATACCTATAAATTTGAAGTACCAATTAGTGCAACATATGTAGATGAATCAAATGATATTAAAGATTTAAACATTTTCCCTCAGGATTACACAAAAGAAATTGATACTTTCAAAGTTAAAATGAATCATGTTCTTTGGACTGATTCTGAAAAGATTATTGAAGCAGGCGATAAAGAAGCTCTAAATCTTTTAATTGAAGAGTTTAAGCAAGGTATTTCATCTTCAGTATTTACTGTGCAGCGAAATGATTCAACTAAGTTACTAACCTTTATCATTTTAATCCTAATGCTCACCGCACTAGCCTCTGTTACAACCATGGCTTTCATGGTTTCTGCTGGCCGCCGGCCCCCAACATTGTCTGCTTTGATCTGGAGTGCTGCTCTTACTTTCTCGCTAATTTCACTTCGAGATTTATTTCCTGGCAATCCGCCAATTGGAATACTAATTGACAAGATTATTTATTTCCCAGCCCTCTTGATTACTTTAGTTTGCTCACTTTGGATTTTATTGATTTGGACCCGTCGCGAAGATTACGTGAACTAATTTGAGTAAGCGCAACCTTGACGTTGAGTTCACTTTGTGGCTCAAAGATAGACAAACTTCACTGTTGCGTGCCGCACGCGTTATTTGTTTTGACGCACAAAATGCCGAGGACGTCTTGCAAGAAGCATTAGCTGATGTGTATGAGCGCTGGCATAAAGTTAAGGAGCATGAGAATCCAGAAGCTTACGTAATGCGAGTTATGGTTTCCAAACATGCAGATATGCGTAGAAAGTGGCTTCGTAAACAACAAAGCAATGAGACCTCATGGGAGCTAGCTGAAAATATCAGGGCAATTTCTGACCAATCAGATGATGTAGCTCAAAGATTATTGGTTCAATCGGCACTAAAAACTTTGACCGGAATTCAGCGCGCAGTTTTGGTTTTAGTATATGAATACGGATTAGTTTTGAAGGAGATTGCAACAATTCTGGAGCTACCCATCGGAACTGTCGCTTCTCATCTAGCCCGTGGAAAGGCAGCGGTTGCAGCTCATCTAGAATTAATCCCTGAGTTTGAACGCTCAATAAGAAATGAAATTTCTGGCACGAAAGATAGACCGCAGATTGTTTTTGGAGAGGTGGTGGATGAATGAGTGATGTAGATCCATTAATCCGCCGCGAACTTCAGTGGATGGCGCTGGGTGTTTTAGAAAATCGTGATTTATCTACAATGGTAATTGAGCGCGTTAGAAGGCGTAGACGAAAAAGAGTTCTAATAGCTGCATCAATGATCATAAGTTCTATCTTTATTGCGTCAGTGACTTACATAGCAATTGATTCAATCTCGCAACGTTCAACAACTGCGACCAGCAACGGTGCTGTTGGCTCAACGGATGAAAATGCTATCGATCCATCAGAAATTACTGGAGTCATCAGCGATTACCCACTTACTTGGGAGCAATCAGTTGGCGATGTTGGCGCCATCAGTAAAGCTGCTGGATTAAATGACACCCTTGGTGGATTAACTGCAATTGGCTTAAAAGTTTCTTGGGAGCAATGCAGTAGTGGTCAATGCCCAACAAACTGGATTTTAAGTTTAAAGAACAAAACACAGGACTTGATTTCAGTTGCCCCAAGTTTGATGGTTTTTTCAAACAACAACCCGCTAGTAAGCAACTCTCGCCCAACTACAGTCATTCCTGGTGAAACAGTCCTACTGGTATTTAACTTTCCAGAGTTTACCGATGAGCTAGTGGTGGCTAAAAACGCCTCTTGGCAATGGAACTGGTTCCTGACCACCCTAAATTCTTAGAAAATAACCCCTTTTAACTGCATAAATCTGCTTGAAGAATACGGTGTGTGACTTATTGGCCCACGCTGTGTGGATCATCGTTAGCCTCTTAGGAGGAGTTATATGAAAGCAAAGAAGAGCACCTCTGGCTTTTTAAGCCTTATTTTGTTGGCGGGTTTACTGGCAACAGGCTTGTCCCCAGCAAGCGCGGCGCTACGTGTACCAAAAGCTCCATTTAAAGCTTGTTCTGAAGTTGCCGATGCAAGTCTTTACTGCATTGAGTCCGTTACAGTTACAAATGCTGATGGCAGAAAGATTCAGTTAGTTTATGTTGCAGCTGGCCAGGATGTTCCAGCAGTTACAGAGATTCCAAACCGTCTTTTCCCGGTCGCCCGTTTACGTTCGGGTGTAGTTGAGTGGAATGACTGGTGGATGGATCAGTACCAAATTGGTATTTGGACAAACCCAAATCTGAAAGTTATGGATGTATCCGCACTTGTTGGAACTCCTAATCACCCAGAGTGGGGCGCATTTTTAGATCCACAGAAAAATACATTCGATATAAATGTTCCAGTTGAGGCATGGGATCAAACTCAGAAGTGCTGGATTAATGGCGCAACTGTTGAAGCAACGAGAAAAGATTGTCAAAAAGGATCAATCGTATTTCTAATTGACAATAAAGTTGTAATGATGTGGGGCGGCCCAGATGCAACTTGGGCGGCTCGTGAAGTTGGTAATTTCAAGAACAGTACTTACGTTGAATACACTGATCTTGCAAAGACAAAACTTCAACCAGCTCGTGGTGCAACTTATAATTCAACCACAAAAGCTTTTTCTAAGACAGAAACTCTTGTAATCCCTTCTTGGGCAAAAGCTGAAGCACTTAAAAATGGTTGGAATCTGCCAGGAGCAGATCCAGTAACAAGTGCAGCAACTGGTGATAGCACAGAAGCACCGGGTGCAACTGCAAGTCCAGTTGATACTCAAACCTCAACCCCTGCACAGGTTGAAGCTGGTCGAGTTCTGCCAGGAAGATGGACTACTGCTGATTGGAGCAAGTATGGACTTGATTCACTCGGCTATGACGGAGTTTATTTTGAAGCGAAAGCTGCAAATGAATTTGTAAATCATCTCTTCGTTGATGGTTTACCAACCATTACGGGCGCTGACAAAAAAGTAAACCTTGCATCCGCTATTGGAAGCAAAGGTTATGCAGCCAACCTAGATCCAGACATAGTCTTATCAGTAACCATAAGAAGTGGTGATATTCGTACTGGTGTGATCATGGCTAGTGCAATTGATGTTGAGACCGATACGCGATACTTCGGTGGATATTCAACAATCACTATTACTGGTAGCCCGGTTACAGTGCCACTGGCTAAATCGATTAAAGATTGCACTGGCGAAGAAGGCGTGGCAAAAGCTAATGTCCGCCAATTCCAGGCAACAGTAATTGTCCAAAACGATTCTTCAGGTTTTGGTGTCGAAGGAACTTCAGGTGATATGTATGTTGGTACCAACGGAGTTTGTGAAGGTTCTACTCCGGTTTGGAATGAACAAACAAAGGAATTCACTTGGACTGCAGCCGCTCCACACTTTGCATCTGATG
>CAITID010000153.1 GCA_903892335.1 uncultured Actinomycetes bacterium | reverse complement strand
GCCCATATAACATCATAATCATTGAGCGCCAGATCAATAAGAATTGTTGCGGGGGAGACCCAGCCAATAGGCGCGACCCCGCCAATTGAGAAACCAGATTTTTCCTTAACATAATCGGCATCTACTCGGCCAAGGGCTGAAAGATTTAAACTCTTTGCCACTAACTCTGTGTCCACTCGATGCCGGCCTGAAGTTATGACTAACAAAGGTGAATCATCTGGCATCTTAAAGAGAATCGATGAAGCAATCTGTCCTACTTCAATACCTAAAGCAGATGCTGCCTCTGCCGCACTTCTTGCCGAATCAGCTAGTACCTTGATTTGCCCAGCCATCTGATGATCAATTAATGCCTGCGCAACACGTTTTACTGCCGCCTTCTCTAAAACACCATCCATTGTTAGCGCGTGATATTTGCAGAGCGAGTTAAGGCGGTATTTATTAACTTAGTGATTAGCTCTCGATAGGAGATTCCATACTTTTGCATCAACTTTGGATACACCGAAAGAGGTGTAAAGCCAGGCATGGTATTGATCTCATTAATGATAATTTGTCCATCATTTGAGTAGAAGAAATCAACTCGAGCTAAGCCCTCACAGCCAGCAGCATTAAAAGCATTGATTGCACTCTCCTGTATTTTCACTTCAACACCGGCTGGCAAATCGGTTGGAAAAACCAACTGCATTGAGTTGTCCAGATATTTAGCAGTGAAATCATAAAATTCATATTTTGAATCAATAACTATTTGGCCAACTGGAGAAGCAATAGTTTGGCCATTTGATTGCAAAACCGCACATTCAATTTCTCGCCCATTTACCGCTGATTCAATTAATACTTTGGTATCAAATTCAAGTGCAAATGCCACAGCGCTCTTTAGCTGCCCCTCATTTTTTACCTTTGTTGTGCCACGACTTGATCCACTGCGAGCTGGCTTAACAAATAATGGGTAAGTTAAATTGGCGGGTAATGAAAAATTAGCTGATGTAACAACTATTCCGGGTGCCACCTTTAATCCAGCGGCTGCAAAGATTGGTTTTGCGAATGATTTATCCATACTTACAGCACTAGCTAAAACACCTGATCCGACATAACGAAGATTTATCATTTCTAGCAAACCTTGCAGTGTGCCATCTTCACCGTATGGACCGTGTAAAACTGGGAAGACCACATCAATTGCTAAATCTTTTCCTCCTGCTTGCAAAGAGGTATTGGTGATCACAACTTCAACGCCACTTTCTGGCACTTGAGGCAGGGCGCCATTAATTATTGCGAAAGTAGTATCAGTTGGTAGTAACAGCCATTTTCCACCCTTGGTAATACCTATTAAAACAATCTCAAATTCATTTGTATCTATGGCAGATAAAACGCCACCAGCTGAAACACATGAAATTTCATGCTCGCTGCTTTTGCCTCCACAAATAATGGCAACCCGTTTTTTAGCCATCAAATCTCCGCCTTGATTGAGATTGTCATCAATCTATTCATCGCACCCTTTGGCGTTAATGTGCCGGCAACAACATCAGAGACTGCTTCAATAATTGG
>CAITID010000152.1 GCA_903892335.1 uncultured Actinomycetes bacterium | reverse complement strand
CTCCTAACAAACAGGTTTCTCCTGTGATCCGGATATCACAGGGGGAAAGAGATGCGTCAGCACGTGCGACTCATCTCGAAGCCGCTACTAGGAAATTCCTGGTAACGACTAACGAAAGGAAACAAATGTCTACAAAGACAAACTTCAAGCGCATTGCGCTTGTTGCTGTTGCTGCTTTGGGTCTGGGCGTACTTAGCTCGGTACCATCAAATGCGGCATTTAGTGCAATATCAGTGAGTGCAGTTACAAATGCAACCCCAACTGCATCTGTTCAAGACTCAACAACTGCAGGAACTGTATCTTTTACAGCTCTTAGCGGTGGCACCACCGACAGGGTAGAAGTCCAAATTGTTCCAAAAATCGGAACTACATTGGGCGCTAACCTAACATTAGTTGACACAGCAAACGTTTCAACTTGGGTTGACACCGACACACCGTTGTTGACTGAGAGTATTGTGCGTCAAAACGGTACCAATCTTTTAAAAACTGGCTTCTTAACAGATTCTGCTACAACTTATGCAGGAATTACTAAGCAGTTTACAGTTGGAATAGATACCAACCTTGTAACTAACGGCGTGGGCTACATTGGTGCTTCATTCAGATTCCAACTGGACTCTGCGAGCACAACCCCCAGCGGGTTAGCAGCAGGAACTTACAACTACTCAGTGATTTTTAGGTACTACGATTCAGGTACTTTAGTTGCTGCCAACACTGTAACTAAGGATATAACTGCGACGATTGCAACCACCACAACCACGACTACTGTTGCTTCTGCAGTGAATTCGCAGCTATGGCTCGCAACTACTACTGCCGCAAGTGCTGATGAAGCAGTTCTTGGATCATCAGCGGCTTCGGCTACTCCGATAGGATATTTGACCGTAAAGCTGCGAAACTCTGGAAACACTAACTCCGCAAGCGAATCGGTCACAGTGACTACAACGATTGGTCAAGTTGGAAATGCAGCTGGCACAATTAAAGGTAGGTCATTAACTCTGGCGTACTCTACAGACATGAGTATTGGGCTTTATGGAGATGGTACTGCTGGTAGTGCGTTAATTACAGTCACAACTCCTTCAGTCACATTTGCGTCCAAAACTGCAACATTCTATGGAGCAGCCCCAGCCACAATCGTTGCATCATTAATTAACTCAGCAGCAGGAGCTGGTAGTACAACAGCTATCGCTGCAGTTGCTAAGGATGCTTCTGGCGTGGTTTATGGTGGAACACTTTATGTCCACTCTGGAACAGTTGCTACAGCCAGCAATGCCGGAACATCATGTTCATACGTGGCTGCCCGCGCACGTCATGAGTGTGCCATTACCGGAGTTGCTTCAGGTACCACTGCAATCACTATTCGTGATGCAGCTACTGTGGCAGCATCTACTGTGGCATCAAATGCTGTGACTGCAACTGTAACTACAGCTGCCCCAGCATCTATGTCAATTGCATGGGACAAGGCTTCTTATGCTCCAGGTGAGAAGGCAACTTTGACTGTAACTGTCTTAGACACTGCAGGAAAACCGGTA
Source organism: uncultured Actinomycetes bacterium (assembly GCA_903892335.1). Classification (GTDB taxonomy): domain Bacteria; phylum Actinomycetota; class Actinomycetes; order Nanopelagicales; family Nanopelagicaceae; genus Nanopelagicus. The sequence goes on along the minus strand of CAITID010000152.1, from coordinate 4,902 downwards.
TCAGCACGCGCATATACCAATCTATATCTGACTGGTGGAATTACATTTAACCAGGCAGTTGGAAATGGAAGCGCATCTGATTACACAACAGTGTCACCAACAACAGCAGCACCAAATCTAGCTGATCCGACAAAAACAGGAACTGTTCCTGTTAAGACATATACAACATATATGCCGATGGCTGGTGGATCTATGGTTGCGACTGTCACTGGCGGTTCAGACTTGCCTACTGCAGGTCAAGTAAAACTGACTGCTACTGCAACTGTTACAGATAGCGGAGCTGCTGCTCTTGCTGCTGTAAATGCATTAGCAACGACTGTTGCTTCATTAAAGACCTTGATTACAACACTTACAAACTTGGTCCTTAAGATTCAGAAGAAGGTAAAGGCGTAAATAGCCAGTTTCTGAAATAACCACGAGGGCCTAAATCCAATTATGGGTTTAGGCCCTCGTGCCTTAATGTAGACTCACCTTATGTCATTAAAAAAAATTTTAGATAAACCTCCATACGAAGTAGCAGTTCTAAAAATACTATATTTAGGTTCAGCAGTAATAATTTTATCAATAACTCCTAACTTGCGTGACCCAATAAACGCAATTAAGTTTGTAACACTGTTAATTACTGCAGCATGGTTAATAGGGTATCTTTTATTTAGTTTTCCGAAGAGCAATTATTCAGCGAAACCAATCAAGGTTTGGCTATGTCTTATGTCCTTTTTTGTGATATTTCTATCTCTTAGTACTGTGATGTCTGATAACCTTCATACATCAATAATTGGTGTACCGGGAAGATTAAATGGATTTCTCCAATATTCTAGCCTAGTAGTTATTTCAACTGCTGCTGCGTTAGTAGTCAATTTTGGTACCGCTTCTAAATTTTTAAATTTTGCGCTAACCATAGGATCAATTTTATCAATCTACGGTGTAATGCAAAGCCTAGGAAAAGACTTTATTCAATGGAATAACCCATATAATTCCGTGATAACAACAGCCGGAAATCCCAATTTTTCTGCAGCTATTATGGCTATTGTTGCAACGATAACGTACGGATCATGTTTAAATCATCAATTTAATAAATTTGTTAGAATTTTTGGCTCTGTTGTTACTTTACTTTTGGTATATACAATCTACTTGACAGATGCTCGGCAAGGATTGTTGTCAATTTTTATAGGCTTCGGATTCACTACAGCGGTTTATCTCTATTCTGTACGAGCCTTTATTGGTCGACTATTTACATTATTTATTGGCGCTGCTGGCACACTTGCGGTTTTAGGAATATTACAAATTGGCCCCATGAGTTCATTACTGTATAAAAGTTCAGTAACTGTCAGAGGTTATTACTTCAAAGCTGGCTTAGAAATGTTTCAATCGAACCCTTGGTTTGGTGTGGGTTTAGATCGTTATGGATCGTATTTTAGGGAATACAGAGATTTAGAATATCCTTTGAAATATGGTTTTGCAATTACAAGTAACAATGCACACAATGTACCTATTCAATTTTTTGCAACTGCAGGAATTTTTGTTGGGGTCATTTACCTAGCGATTATCGTATATATATTTATTATAAGCATACTTGCAATAAAAAAAAGTAAAGCATCTAACCGTATTTTTATCTCGACACTATTTGCTGCCTGGTTAGTTTATCAGGCTCAATCTTATGTTTCTATTGATTCACCAGGCGCGAGCGTATTAGGTTGGCTACTGAGTGGGGCCCTTGTGGGACTTTATCTGAAAACTAAAGGTAATATAGTTGAACCTGGAAATAGAATTCAAATAGACAACAAGTTATCAATACCAATTAAGCAACCTTTATTTTCTAGTTTATTTGTAATGGTTGTAATTGTCTTTGGCGCTTTTATATTGAGGGGAGAATCTCTAGTATACCAAGCTAGAGCATTTTATAATCCTGACAATAAACAACTGGCACCACTCTTAAAAGAACACTCTAATAAAATTTTCAGTTTACCATTAATGAATGATGAATATAAGAGAGAAATAGCTATGCTTCTCATTGAAATGGGTTTAATCCAGGATGGAATGTTCGAATTAGAAGAAATTATTGCTAAGGATCCTAGAAATGAAATTGCACAGGAGTATCTGGCAACTAACTATTATCTGAATGGTGATATAAAACGAGCTATACAAAGAAGAGACCAGATTACTAACATAAACCCATGGGATGCGCGAAATTATCTTATACTAGGTCAGTTGTATAGAGTTAACGGAGATCTCGATAATATGCTGAGGGTTAAATCGCACATTATCAAGTATTTTCCGAATTCAGAACAAGCAGTTGAAGCTAAAATTGATTTAGTTTCGTGACATACAATTGAATGATGAATAAAATTGCGATTTTTGGGCTCGGTTATGTGGGCTTGCCACTAGCAATCGAGGCTCACAAATCGGGGTACTCTATTGTAGGAATCGACACAAGCCTGAGCAAAGTTTCACAACTCAACTCTGGTATCAGTACCGTTGAAGATATATCAGACGATACAGTCAGTAATTCTCTAAGTTCAGATAGTTTTAAGGTTGTCACTGAACTGATTGGCGAGTATATCTTTGATGTTTTAGTAATCTGCGTCCCAACACCACTAAATGCAGAACATACACCAGACTTAAGTTATTTGATTTCAGCTACAAAAACGGCTGCAAAATTTGTGAGACCTGGTTCACTTGTAATTATTGAATCCACAGTTGAAACCGGAACTACTCGAGAAACTGTACTTCCACTTCTGACTAGCATCTCTGGCTTACATGATACAAGTTTTTTCTTGGCATTCTCACCAGAGCGAGTTGATCCAAAAAATCCATTATGGAATATTCGAAATACTCCAAAGTTAGTATCAGCATTAAATAAAGATGGTTTGAATGCAGCGGTAAAGTTTTATTCTAGATTCATTGATACGATTATTGAATGCAGTTCGCTAGAAGTGGCAGAAACAGCTAAGTTGCTTGAAAATTCTTTTAGGCTAGTTAATATCTCTTTCATAAATGAATTTTTCATTTATTGTCAGAAAATTGGAATTAGTATTAATGAAGTGATACATGCAGCAGCGTCAAAACCATATGGCTTTATGACTTTTTATCCAAGTATTGGAATAGGGGGGCACTGCATACCCATTGATCCCATTTATCTTGCAAATAGAGCTAAAAATATTGGAGTTTCTACTGATTTTATTGACTTAGCAATAAAAGTAAACCATCAAATGCCTCTTTATTTTGTAAAGCAGGCATTTCTACGTTTAGGAACACTATCAAAAAAAAGAATTTTAGTTATTGGAATTTCTTATAAGCCTAATATGAGTGATACACGAGAAACTCCGGTAGCTTCATTAATAAGAGAGCTTAGAATTGAAGGTGCAGAAGTTTTTTGGCATGATGATTTAGTCGAGGCATGGAATGGAGAAACATCTGTTCCATTGAGCGATGAATATGACCTGGCCATTATTGCTACTCCCCATGATTATCTTGATTTAACCAAGCTCCGAGACCTACCTATTTTGAATACTAGAGAATCAATACAGTGAAGTATCTATTAACAGGTGGCGCCGGGTTTATTGGGTCGCATCTATCAGAAAAGTTGGTTTCAATGGGGAATCAAGTCGTAATATTAGATAATTTATCAACCGGTGATAAAAATAACATTTCAAGTTTCAGCAATAGTTTTGATTTCTATGAAGGCAGTATTCTAGATGAAGGTCTAGTTGATAAATTGGTAGCAAGTTCTGACTATGTTGTACATTTGGCAGCGGCACTTGGCGTACTTAATATTGTAAATAAGCCACTTGAAAGTATAATAACTAATGTAAGGGGAACAGAGATTGTTTTAGCATCTGCTAATAAGCATAAAAAACCGATATTGATAACTTCGACGAGCGAAATATATGGTAAAAATACTAAAGAATTTTTGTCTGAAGACGATGATCGTCTACTTGGCCATCCCTTAAAATCGCGCTGGTCTTATAGCGAGGCAAAAGCCATTGACGAGAGTCTTGGTTACTTTTATTATCAAGAAAAAGGATTACCAGTACGACTAGTTCGGCTGTTTAATACAGTGGGTCCTCGGCAAGTAGGCAAATATGGCATGGTCTTACCTAGATTTATTGGATTTGCACTGAAAGGTAATAACCTTCCCGTTTATGGCAGCGGCGATCAAATACGATGTTTTTGTCATGTGAGTGATGTTATTAATGCACTTATACTAGTAATGAAGTCGGAAGGTACTATCGGAAAAGTTTTAAATGTAGGTAATAACCAGCAAATATCAATTATGTCTTTAGCAAAAAAAGTTATTGAAATTACCAAATCTAGCTCAAAAATAATCCAAGTGCCGTACTCGGAGGCATACTCTGCAGGATTTGAGGATATACAACGACGCGTGCCCGATATTTCAAGGATTAAGAAAATTGTTGGATGGACTCCGGAAGTTGAGCTTGAGCAAATTATTAGAGATATTGCTGATTATCTCCGTAGCTAGCCAAGAGTATTAAGTTAATTGTCATGACTACTGGGGGTTTTACGGGAAAAGGCTTGCTTGAAGAAGAGAAAATCTTAAGGCTTCCCTCACTTATAAATTCAGACGCAGTTGAAATCGGTAATATTGCAACTACCTTAGGTAATCAAAGAAAAGTCCCCATTGCAGTTCAGATTCGAATTGGGGAATGGGTCGTTTTCCACGCTTCTTTACAGGGTTCAAAACCTGAAAATGACTGGTGGATAAATCGTAAAGTGGCAGTGGTTAAGTTAAAGCAGCATTCAACTATGTATGAAAGAGTTTCTGCTGAGGAGCGTGGAATTGATTGGCATAAAGAAAATAATTTACAAGATGAAACACATGCAATTCATGGTGGGGCACTTCCTCTAATAACTGATGAAGGTTTTAAGGGGATTTTAATTATT
>CAITID010000151.1 GCA_903892335.1 uncultured Actinomycetes bacterium | reverse complement strand
TTGCCACATGAATACAGATTTCAAAGAGGGCAAGAAGATTTTGGTTGTCGATAACCATGACTCTTTTGTATTTAACATCGTGCAATACCTTCAAGAACTTGGGGCTTTCACAGAGGTCGTTCAGAATCACGAGGTTAAGCCAGAATTTTGTAAGAGCTTTGATGGCGTAGTTATCTCACCGGGTCCAGGAAACCCACAGGATGCCGGAATAAGTCTTGGTGTCATCGAATATTGCGACAAGAAAAACATTCCAGTTCTAGGAATCTGCTTAGGACTTCAAGTTATCGCAGCAGCTTATGGCGCAAAAATTTCACGCGCACCAGAACTCATCCATGGCCGTACATCTAAAATTTCACACAATGGCGAGAAGTTGTTTAACAATATTCCAAATAACTTTAGCGCCACCAGATACCACTCACTTGCAATCGAACCAGATTCAATGCCGGCGATTTTGCAAATTACTGCGACAAGTGGAGATGGAACAATCATGGGAATTTCGCATCTAAATAAAAATATTTCTGGTGTGCAATTTCATCCAGAGGCTGCGTTAACAGAATTTGGTTATGAACTTTTGGCTAATTGGTTAGAACTATGTGGGGATCTTGGCGCTCGCAATCGCGCAATTGGGTTAAGCGTTCTATTAGATAATAGTAAACACTAGTAATAAATTCCTAAGGTTTTTTATTAACTGTAATTGCAACATCAGAACCTATAATAAGTGTGGTTCCTGCGGCTGGCGCTTGTGCCAAAACCACACCATCAAGCTTCGCTTCATCGTAAGCGTTAATTTCTTTTACCAAGAAACCAGCTTGGGTAAGGATTGTTTGGGCTTCGATACCAGTTAAATCAATTAATACTGGAACCTTCAAACTTCCGCTAGCAATTTCTAGTACAACACCACTTCCTGCCTTAATGATTGAGCCAGCATCTGGTGTAATTTTCAAGACCATTCCAGTTCTAGAATTTGAATCAACTGGAATTATCTGTGTAACTAATAGACCAGCCGCAGCAAGTTCATTTCGGGCCTCTTCAAGGCTTAAACCAACAATATTTGTGGGAATAGTTGTATCTCCCGGCCCATCGGAAATTGTCAATGTAATGCTGCTGCCCTTCGGTGCCCGCGTTGTCGCGAGTGGAAGTTGTGAAGCAACTCGATCTTTTGGAATTCTTGAATCAGGTGCTCGTTGAATATTTATTGTGTAGTCAGCCAATAACTCTTCTGCCGCACTCTGGGTTAAACCAACAACGTTAGGAATTTGGAGAGAAGGCGCGGGTGCTCCCGAATCAAAAGAACTTATCGCAAATGCGATTAATGCAAAAAATATTGCAGCTGCGCCACCCATTACAAGAAAATTACGACGGGGAACAATTCGGCGAATCTTGGTCGTTACATCCTGGCCTCGCATTGCTCTGCGGATATCAGCCAACATCAGTTCTGCACTTTGATAGCGATCATCTGGATTTTTCGCCAGCGCGACAGTAATTATCTTGTCGATGTTCTCATCTAAATCTGGGTTTAGCGCACTTGGCAAAGGGAAATCAGAAGAAACATGTTGGTATGCAATAGCAACCGGAGTATCCCCAGTAAATGGTGGTTGTCCGGTAACTAATTCGTAAAGCAAACAACCAACAGAATAAATATCACTTCTAAGATCGGCAGCCTCACCAGTGGCTTGCTCTGGTGAAAGATATTGCGCTGTTCCAACAACGTTCCAAGTGCTCGTCATCGTTGCGCCAATATCATCCATCGCACGAGCAATACCAAAGTCCATAACTTTTACATCACCAGAATCAGTCAACATAATATTTCCTGGTTTTACATCGCGGTGAATAATTCCATTGGTGTGTGAATATGAAAGTGCATCTAAAACACCATCAATAATCTCCAGCGATCTTTCGACAGTTAGCTTCTTGGATTTCTGAATTTCTTCGCGAAGCGTGTGGCCAGTTACAAGCTCCATAACTATGTATGAATTTGCGCCCTCTTCACCAGAGTCATAAACAGCAACTATTCCTGGGTGGTTTAAACCGGC
>CAITID010000150.1 GCA_903892335.1 uncultured Actinomycetes bacterium | reverse complement strand
GGTGTTGCGACCAAGCTGGGGGCGACAGCGTTTACTCTAATTTTATTCACCAAATAAGTTGATGAGAGATTTGCAACCATTGCATTTATCGCACCCTTTGCCACCGCATAAGCACTTGTTTGAAAATGCACTGGCGATGGTGAGGTTGCAAGAACGGATGAGGTTAAAATCAATGATCCACCACCGGCGCTTTTGAAGTGCTTAATTGCTTCCCGTGCTGTTAAAAAGGCGGTAGTTAAATTCAGCTCCAATGTTTGTTCCCAAGCAGTTTTTGTCATATCTTCAATTGCGCCATCACCGAAGCTGCGGCCAGACCCGCCTACGATTGAGACCACATGGTCCAAACCACCTAAATCCGCAATTGCTCTTTTAAATCCAACCTCTACAGCTGATTCATCTCGAAGATCAATTGCTGCATAACCCTTAATATTCAAAGAGCTCTCAACTAAGGTTTTGGAATCAGACTCTTCCCCACCTAGTAAAAAAATCTGGTAATTAGAGTTGGCAAGTTGACGGGCTAATCCCTCGGCGATACCGCGACTTCCTGTAATCAATACTCGCTTGCTCATTTTTAAAGCATAGTAAGGATTGCTTAAGTTGTCTAGACAACTCTTGCCAGCTCATGATTGACCTGTAAATTTAAAGCGCAACCACAAAATCTATTTCAACCAAAATATCCATTAAATCAGAACCCACCGTGGTCCGGACTGGAAATGGCGCTGTGAAGAATTCGCGGTAAACCTCATTGTAAGCTTTAAAATCGCGCTTTAAATCCTGCAGATGTGCCGTTACTTTTACAACATCTTCAAACTTTGCGCCTTTGGCGTCTAGAACTTTTTGTAAGTTTTTCAAAGTTTGTCGGGTTTGTTCACCAACGCCGCCTTCAACAATTACTCCAGTTACTGGATCTGCTGGACCCATTCCGCAGGTATAGAGGAATCCATTGGCAACTACGCCATGGGAGTATGCGCCGGCAGGTGCTGGTGCATCTTTAGCTTGGATATGTTCGACCTTCATTATTTTCTCCTTAGGTTGGGTGATTTAAAAAAAGGTATGAATACAATCTACAACATCATAATTGTCATTGACTAACGGTATTAATTGCCACTTATCAAAAGTGGTGCATGGGTGGGAGATGCCTAGGCCGATCAGGTCAGCAATTTCAAATTGATCTGAGCTTCGCATAAATCCATGCTGATCATTTAACTTCTCGATCTTGCCAGTAAATTTCACAACTTTGCCTTGATACTTAGCAATTGGCATTGGATTGTGCAGATCACAACCGATGTCTCGCTTACCTAAGTTTAAAACACCAAAACCAGATTCTGGAGTGCTTAACACCTGACTCCAAACCTCTATCGCTGGCAGTAATGGATGGCCAGTGTTCTTAGCTGGATATGCCTGTTCATAATAAATATGGTCATGAGTTACATATCCACCGCTGCGCAGTAAGAGCATTCTTGGTTTACTGAATTTACCTAACTCTTCAGCCACGATTTCAAAGTAAGCACTTCCACCTGCGCTGACAATAAATAAATCATCAGATTTGAACTCATACGCAACCTCACCAGCAGCAACAATCTTTTTACAGAAATCATGTACAGCGCTCTCACCCTCGGCACTCCTGGCCGCTGTCGGAACTGCGCCCTCAAAGCCAGTAACTCCGCGAAGATTTAATCTTGAATCTGCCTTTATGGCTTGCGCAAGACTTTTAACTAATGCTAAATCCCGTACGCCACCTCTGCCATTATCGGTTCCGATTTCAATAAAGAGATTGATCTTGCCATCCGATGGGGTGGCATCTTTAATGATTGCAAGACCTGCCAAAGAGTCGACGTAGAAAATCACTTCCGCTTTATTTTTTTTGTTTAATTTTGCAATCTTTGCGATTGCCACTGTATCCAATACCTCATTCGCAATTATTAATCGTTTAAAGCCAAATTTGCGGAAGATCTCGGCCTGCCAAAAGTTTGCAATTGTAAGTGCCCAAGCACCAGCATCTATCTGCATCTGCGCAATTTGTGGTGACATTGTGGTTTTAACATGTGGTGCTAATTCTGCTCCAACAGATTTGCAGTACTTAGTCATCACCTCAATATTGTTTTTTAGTGCACTTTCTTTTAATACCATCATGGGAAATTGAAATTCAGAGCGAAAAATATTGGGTTTAGATTTTACAAATGCCTTGATAGATCGATTTTGACTTGAAATAGGAAAATTTTTATAGGTATCATCAATTATAAATTTATGAATTTTGGTCGACATTTACGACACCTTAAACCTCTATGGATAGATAAGCCAGCCCAGTTGCCACTACCGCTATGCCGAGCCAGCCTTGCAGGGTGATTGCTTCGTTTAAAACTACCGCTGCCAAAATAGTCGCAGTAGCGGGTTCGGCCAAGATTAATGTCGATGCAACACCTGGCTTAATTCCTTTTAATCCCTTTGCATAGAGGATGTAAGCCAATGCCGTTGGCACTAAGGCGAGCCAAATAATCATTGCAGCACCATCTGTTGTGGCCAGCCATTGGAAATCGGTAAGTAATAAAATTGGCAGCGATAGCAATGCTGCTAATGAAAATACTTTATACATCACATACGTAGAGTCAGCGCCTTGCACAAGTGCACGTTTACTAGAGACAGCAAGTAATCCAAATGCGCCACCAGCAATTATTGCCAGGATGAAGCCACCCAAATCAAAATCAGCTACGCCATTTGCAGTTCCTAAAATTATGATGCCAACCGTCGTTATTACGGTTGCAACAAACCAACGCTTGCTTGGTCGCTCTTTATAAATTAAGTAATCAAGTAAGCCAGTTAATGCCGGTACTGAGCCCAGCGCTGTGACTGTGCCAATTGCAACACCGGTTTGCTTAACGGCGGAGAAAAAAGTTAATTGGTAAGTCAAAATTCCAATCGCACTGAGCCACATGGCCAGTTTTGGAACTGGTACTGAGATAGTTCTAGTTAATTTGATATACATAAACAGCAGCAGCGCGCCCAAAATAAGGCGAGCGCTACCGATGGAAAGTGATGAGATTGCATCTGGTCCAAGTGCTTGTGTTGTACCGGTGGTGCCAAAACAGATGCCGGCGGCAATAACAAAGGCGTAATTGCGCCTGACATTATGAGATATCTCCCGGCTCATGTGTTAAAGGTAGCCGAAATTAAACCGCTAAGATTTTAGGCATGACATGGCAAAGAGTTGATTTAACACCAGCTCAGGTAGATCACTTAAAAACATTAGTTACCGGTCTGGTATCAACTAATGAGAGCATCCTTGATCAACATGGTCGGGATGAATCTGCCATCGC